>NZ_JACNDD010000063.1:0-38312 GCF_017351395.1 Pseudomonas sp. FW305-28 | reverse complement strand
ATGTTGACTGACCCACTGCAATCGCGAGCAAGCTCGCGCCCACAGGGGAATTGTGGCGTATGCGAATCCTGGGGCTACCCCAAAACAACTGTGGGAGCGAGCTTGCTCGCGATGGCGTCAAGTCAGTCACATTGATGTTGACTGACCCACTGCAATCGCGAGCAAGCTCGCTCCCACAGGGGAGTTGTGGCGTATGCGCATCCTGGGGCTACCCCAAAACAACTGTGGGAGCGAGCCTGCTCGCGATGGCGTCAGGTCAACCGCATTGAGGTTGGCTGACACACCGCCATCGCGAGCAGGCTCGCTCCCACGGAGGACCTCCTGTGACGGGGTCTGTTCCGGACAGGCCCATTCACCTCACTGTGCCGCGCGCACCTTGGCGATTTCCTCGTACATCGTCTTCACCAGGTCGCCATCCAAGGATTTGGCGAACTTGTCGACTACCGGTTTTACCCGCTCACGCAAGCGATCTTTCTCGGCTGGGGTGATTTCATTGACGGTCATCGCGGCGGCCAACGTGGCCTTGGCCTTGTCCATGCTCGCCGCCGTGACTTCACGCTGGAATGCTTGCGCCTCGGCCGCGGCCGCGCGAATCATCGCTTTTTCATCGTCGTTGAGGCGGTTCCAGGTTTTCTGGCTGATGATCAACGATTGCGGATTGAAGATGTGCCCCGTGACGGAAAGGTACTTCTGCACCTCGTAGAACTTGTTGCCCTCAATCACCGTGAAAGGGTTTTCCTGGCCGTCGATGGTGTGCTGCTCAAGGCCGGTGTAGACCTCGGGGAACGCCATCGGCACGGGGTTGGCGCCCAGGGCGGAGAAGGTCTCCAGGTAGATCGGCGACTGGATCACGCGAATCTTCAGGCCCTGCATGTCTTCAAGCTTGGTCACCGGATGCTTGCTGTTGGTCAGGTTGCGAAAGCCCAGGTCCCAATAACCCAGACCTACCAGCCCTTTGCTGTCCAGTTGCGCCGCCAGTTTCTGCCCGACCGGCCCATCGATGACCGCATGGGCTTCCTCGACGTTGTTGAACAGGAACGGGAAATCGAGCATGGCGTAATCCGGTGCCTGGGCGGCCAGGATGCCGGAGTTGAGCACCGTGATGTCCAGTGTGCCGCCCTGCAACGCCGACACCGTTTGCACATCACCGCCCAACGTACCGCCGGGGAACAGGCGGACCTTGATCTTGCCGCCGCTCTTCTCGCTGAGCAGGTCGGCGAACTTCTGCGCGCCCTGGCCCTGGGGGTGTTCCTTGACGTTCTGGAAGGCGAATCGCAAGGTCCGCTCGCGGATTTCGTCCGCGTGGCTGGCCACGCCGGTCAACAGCAAGCCCGTCGCGCACGCCCCGGCCAGCAGGGTTTTCATCAGTTTTCCCATGTCACTCTCCGATCGTTATTGTTTTTAAGGTCGAGCTAACAGCACCGGTGTTAGCCGGTGAAGAATTTCAACGGCCCCAGGACCAATTGCGGGAACAGGACCAACAGGAACAGCACCACAAACTGCGCAAACATGAACGGCCACACCCCGCGCACGATTTCCTCGAAGTCCAGCTTGGCCACTCCGCAAACCACATTGAGCACCGTGCCCACGGGCGGCGTGATCAGGCCGATGGCCGTGTTGATCAGGAACAGCACGCCAAAGTACACCGGGTCGATCCCCGCCTGGATGACGGCCGGCATCAGTACCGGGGTGAGGATCAGGATGGTCGGGGTCATGTCCATCACCGTCCCTACCAGGATGATCAGCACCATCATCACCAGCAACAGAACGGTCTGGTTGTCCATGAACGGCGCCAGCAGCTCCGCCAGTTGGCCCGGCAGGTCGGCGATGGTCACCAGCCACGATGAAACCATGGCCGCCGCCACCAGCAGCATCACCACCGAAGTGGTCTTGGCCGAGGACAGGATCACTTCGTACAACTGGCTGACCTTCATTTCCCGGTAGATCACCAGGGACACGAACAGCGAATAGACCGCCGCGACCACCGCCGCTTCCGTGGGCGTGAAGATGCCGAATTTGAGGCCCAGGATAATGATCAAGGGCAGGCCCATCGCCCAACTGCCATCGAGCAACGTGCGCAGCACTTCGGCACGGGAACGTTTGGGCGGCGTCTCGACGTTCTCGCTGCGGGAGATGTACCACCAGGCAACGGCCAGCGAAGCCCCCAGCATCAAGCCCGGTACGATCCCGGCCAGGAACAGCTTGGAAATCGACACCCCGGATGCCACACCAAAGACGATGAAGCCAATGCTCGGCGGAATGACCGGCGCGATGATGCTACCGGCGGCGATCAGCCCGGCCGAGCGCCCTCGGTTGTGCCCGGCCAAGACCATCATTGGTACCAGCAACGCCGCCAGCGCCGCCGCATCGGCCACGGCCGAACCGGACAACGATGCCAGCAGGCAGGAAGCGATGATCGCCACGTAACCGAGGCCACCGCGCTTGTGCCCTACCAGCGCCATGGCGATGTTGACGATGCGCTTGGACAGGCCACCGACGTTCATGATTTCGCCGGCCAGCATGAAGAACGGCACGGCCATCAGCGGAAAACTGTCCGCGCCGTTGAGCAGGTTCTGGGCAATGATTTGCGCATCGAACAGATCCAGGTAAACCATCAACGCCACGCTGACCACCAGCAAGGCAAACGCGATGGGCATGCCCAGTGCCATGCTGCCGATCAAGGACCCGAGGAAAATAACCAGCGTCATGGGCGGGTACTCTTGATGGAATCAGGGGTGCCGGGGTGATGAGTGATCGCCTCGGCGTCGTTGTCCTTGACCATCACCAGCTCGTCATCCCCGAGCTTGCCGAACAACGCCAGGTAGAGCTCGTAGAGCAGGATCGGTGCGGCACTGGCGCCGAACACCAGGCCGGCGCCATAGAACAGCGCCATGGACAATCCCGATGCCGGGGCGACTACGTTCAGGTTGATCGCCGCCTGTTGCCAACTGCCACTGAAGATCAGCCAGCAAATGTACAACATCAGCAGATGCCCGATGACCAGGCAGATCCGCTTGCCTGCCGACGGCAAGCGCTTGACCAGGCTATCCATGCCCAGGTGGGCACGGTCCTTGAGCGCCACCAGGGCACCGAGAAAAATCATCCAGACGAAGAACCAGCGCGACAGCTCCTCCGACACACTGATGCCGGAGTTGAAGGCATAGCGCAGCACCACATTGCCGAACACCAGCACGATCATTGCGAGCATGCACAGCACGATCAGCAGCTTCAGCAGCTTGAAATACAAATCGACGACTTTTGCCATCTTGAAGACCTCTCGGGGTGTCGAGTGCCGGGTTCCAAACCGGAGCGATAGAACGGCGACGGTGTCCGCTATCGAATCCAAATGGAGGTGTTCCGAGGGGCTTCAGGCCAGGAGCGCCAGACCGAGGGAGAGGTGTCGGGCGTTTGCAGACAGGTTCGCATGAGGTGTTCCTCTATTTTTTATTATGGTCTTGGCAATGCGTCGCAAGACGTATGTGGCGCCTAAAATGTACCACCCGGTTAGTTCGGTCAATATCCCAGGCACGAACGTATTACAAAGCGTGCGATTATCGGCTAGAGGGACAATCGATTTCCGCGACACCCGATGGGTTTAAGGCAGGCCTCAAGGCGGGTGGCTTACTTAAGGATCGCGCTGTTTTGCGAAGACTAATAATGCGTATCGCAGCCCCTGAACTACTTAAACAAAAACTCAAACTAAATTGAACTTTCATCAACTTGTAAGACTTGGCACTTAGGTACTAAAGCTTGCGCCCAACTTGACAATATACAGGCGTCATTCTAATGACGAACCCAAGGCTTACATAAACGTTGGCGCTTTCTGTCAAAAAATCGACAGCCGCGCGCATTGCTGTGGCCACGGCAATTCACAAAGCCTTAAAAACCAATAAAACCCTTACTAATCAAATAGTAATAAACAAAATAAAATTGATGCCGAGCGCCTCCCTCCAGCCTTTAATGAACGCTTTAAAAAAAATCATCGAAACTTCACATATAAAACTTTGCGACAACGATCTTTAATGTTATTAATTTGACGGTTCAGATCGCAAGATGCCACTACCGTCACGTCCTGTGCACGCAGGTATTTGCCTGACTTTCAGATTTACTAACTTAAACCGCTTGCCTGACCAGTCACCTACCGTGCCTGGATGGCTGTTGTGCGGCGCAGAAAACTGCGCGAGGAAGGCGTCATCGCAACTCAAGACTCACGGATCAAGATCCTTTCGATCTTCGGTACCCGTCCCGAAGCCATCAAGATGGCTCCTTTGGTCAAGGCCCTCGCCGCCGAACCAGGCATTGAATCGCTGATCTGCGTCACCGGCCAGCATCAAAGCATGCTCAAGCAGGTGTTGGATCTGTTCGATCTCAAGGCTGATTTCACCCTTGATGTGATGACGCCGCACCAGACGCTCAACTCCCTGACTGCCGCCCTCTATAGCGCCATCGACCCGGTGCTGGAACAGACCCGGCCGGATCGGGTGCTGGTCCATGGCGACACCACTTCGGCCATGGTGGCCTCGATGGCCGCCTTCCACCGGCGCATCCCCGTAGGCCATGTCGAAGCCGGGCTGCGCACCGGTGATATCTACAGCCCATGGCCGGAAGAAATGAACCGTCGCTGCATCGATCTCAGTGCCGACCTGCTGTTTGCCCCTACCGGCCAATCACGGGACAACCTGCTGGGCGAACGCCTGCAGGGCCGCTGCCTGGTGACCGGCAACACGGTGATCGATGCACTGCAACTGACTGCCCAACGTATCAATGACGATGCCCGGTTGCGCGGTGATCTGGACCAACAGTTCCCGTTCCTGCAAACCGGACGCAAGCTGCTACTGGTGACCGGTCATCGTCGGGAAAACTTCGGCGAGGGTTTCCTGGACATCTGCAAGGCCTTGCGCGAGCTGGCCCAGCGCACTGATATCCAGATCGTCTACCCGGTGCATCTCAATCCCAACGTACTGGGGCCGGTGACCGAACAACTGGGTGACCTGCCCAACGTGCACTTGATCAAGCCCCTGGATTACCTGGCGTTCGTGCGCCTGATGCAACATGCCCACGTCATCCTCACGGACTCCGGCGGTGTGCAGGAGGAGGCGCCGTCCCTGGGCAAACCCGTCCTGGTGATGCGCGACGTCACCGAGCGCCCCGAAGCCGTGGCCGCCGGTACCGTGCGCCTGGTGGGCACGTCCCCGGCCTCGATCATCGCTGGTGTGAACGCGCTGTTCGACGACGTGGCCTTGTGGCGTCGTACCTCTCAGGCGATCAACCCCTACGGCGATGGCAAGGCCAGCCAGCGCATCGTCGACACCCTGATGGGGCGTGCAGTCGACGACTTTGTCGTGGGTCAGGTGCAAGCGGCCCACGAGCCGTCACACACGCCGCTGTCCGAGCCACGCGAGTTGCTCGCCGATTTCACCTCATAACTGCTACCCACCCTTATCAGATCGAGATTTGCCTGAATGAAGCCTTCCGTTGCCATCCCTACGGGCGCGCTCAGCGCCCTTGCCTGTGGCCTGAGCCTGCTCGCGCTCATGCCAAACTTTGCCCTGGCTGCGGATAGCCCGCTCACCCAGGCAATCAACCGACTCAACGCCGATACCCGCCAGGAGCGTGAGATTCGCTTGAGCGACCTGGGCATCACCGCGCCAATCCTGCTGGGTGCCAGCGACGCTCGACGCGAACTGTATTTGCCGGTACCCGCCGGCGTGACCCTGAGCGATGCGACACTGCAACTGGACGCCAGCTATCTCAATGGCGAAGGCGGCCGCAATACCATGCTGCTGTCGCTCGATGGCTATCCGGTGCGCGCCGAAGGCCTCAGCGAGGCGCAGGGCGATGCCAGCGTCAAGCTGGGCGTAGACCAGGCCCCACGGGACAACGGCCTGGTACGCCTGGGCATTGCCTGGTCGTCGGTGGTCTCCCGGCCGCTGTGCGAAGAAGACCGGGTCATCGGCAACGTGCTGCGCATTCAGCCCAATACCCGCCTGAACTACAGCTACGATGCCAGCCAACTGAAGGATGTCGGCGCCGCCTGGGCGACACTGCCGGCCAACCCTGGCATTCTGGTCGCACCGGGCTCGTTGTCGGCCGGCAGCTATGATGCTGCCTGGCGATTGGGCGTGGCCCTGGAGCGGATCGGCAAGCATGCCCGTATCCTGCCCTTCCCTGCCCTGCAGGACAGCGTCGACCTGAGCAATCTGCGCGTCCCGGCCGAACTGTTGAACATTCCCGCCTTCGCCAGCCTCAATGGCAAGGGCCAGCATACCTTGGCCAACCCAGCCGAAATCGGTGCGCTGCTGATGCTTGGCCAAGTGCCGAACCTGCAGGCCGACCTGGCCATCAGCGACCCGCAACTGCTCCAGGCCATCAACCAGTCCATGGATGCCTTGCAGAACCAGGTCCAAGGCGTCGACGCCACGGCGGCAGCGGCCTTGACCCAATGGCGCAATGCGCACGTCAACGCCGCCCTGGTGGGCACCGGCACTGACAACGTGCGCCTGGCGCTGCTGGGCACTCGCCCGGTGCTGACGATCGCCCCGGATGCGACCGGCAAAGCCCTGTCCTTGCTCGGCTCTGCCTGGAACAAACTGGCACGCAGCCGCCAGTTGACCGTGAACGAAGCGCAAACGCCGTTGAGCGAAGATGGCCGCGTGGCCCTGTCGCGATTGGGCGGCGCTCCCGGTAACTTCGACGTGGCCTCGCGATTCGACTGGAGCACTTCGTTCCCTCTGGGCAGCGTGGCGTATGACGGTCGCCTGCCCGTCACCGCAGTGGTCGACGTCTCCGCCGCACCCGGCGCTTCGGACACCGCGCCCGTGGCCTCGCTGTTTTTCAATGACTTCCTGATCGGTGCCCAGCAACTGACCACCGATGGCGAACCACAACGCATCCAGGCTCACATCCCACGCTACGCCCTGGGTTCGAAAAACGTACTGCGCGTCTCGTTCCAGCGCCAACCGGTCAGCGACCGTTGCCTCGAAACGCCTCAGGCGTTCCCGGTGTCCGTACTGCCTACCAGCCATATCGTGCTGGACAAAACCTCCCTGGGTGACGATTTCGCCGGCATCGCCGCACGCTTTGCCGTAGACACCCAAGTGCTCGTTCCCCAGGCATACCTTGACCATCCGGCCAGCAGCCTGGCCCAGGTGATCTCGGTGGCCGACGCCTCGGGTGTTTCGCCGCTGCGCGCGCAGTTGAAAGTCAGCACCGATCCGAAAGCCGCCGTCAGCCCGGACAAAGCGTTCCTGGCTTTCGAACTGCCGCTCAAGGACAGCAAGGAGTCGGTCCAGGTCGACGAGCAGGGTCACCTGCGGATCAACCACAAGGACCAGGTGATGCTGGATGTGCAGCGCCTCAACCAGTTGGCATCGTTGCAAGTGGTGCAGACCTCGGGCCAGCACGGCCTGGTCTATCGGGCCCTGGGCGACCAGCCCCCGAGCCTGGCCAAGCCGGTCGTACTGACTCGTGGCGATGTGGCGATCCTGGGCGACAACGGTGCCGTGGCGGTCTTCGATACCCAGGATCCCAACGGCAGCCAGTTGATCGGCGAGGAAGAACCCAAGGGCCTGGATGCCTGGCGCAAACCGTCACTGCTTTGGCTGATCCCCGGTGGCATTGCCTTGTTCCTTATCTTGTTGCTGGCTGGCCGTAGCGCCCGCCGCAATCGCCAGTAACGGTAACCTTTGATGACGTCGCTTTATTGGCCCTATTGGCTGGCCCACTACTACAACTACCTGGAAGCCGCGACCATTGTGGTCGCGGTACTGATCCTGATCTCCAGCCTGGACGATCTGATCATTGACGTGTGGTACTGGTCTCGTCGCCTGTACCGCAAATTCACCGTGGACCGCCGCTATCGGCCGCTGACCGTCGAGCAATTGCTGGCCCGGGACGAACAGCCCCTGGCGATCATGGTCCCGGCCTGGCTGGAATACGACGTCATCGCGCCGATGATCGAAAACATGGTGTCGACGCTCGACTACCAGAACTACGTGGTTTTCGTCGGCACCTATGTCAACGACCAGCGCACCATCGACGAAGTCGAGCGGATGCGCCGGCGTTACAAGCAGTTGCACCGCGTGGAAGTGCCCCATGCCGGGCCGACCTGCAAGGCTGACTGTTTGAACTGGGTGATCCAGGCGATTTTCCTGCACGAGAAAACCCATGGCATGACCTTCGCCGGCGTCGTGTTGCACGACAGCGAAGACGTGCTGCATCCGCTGGAATTGCGCCTGTTCAACTACCTGTTACCGCGCAAGGACATGATCCAGTTGCCGGTGGTCTCGCTGGAACGCAACTGGTACGAATGGGTGGCGGGCGTCTACATGGACGAGTTCGCCGAATGGCACGGCAAGGACCTGGTGGTGCGTGAAAGCATGACCGACACTGTGCCCTCCGCCGGCGTCGGCACCTGTTTTTCCCATCGTGCCCTGCGGGTGCTGGCCGGTGAAACCGAAAACCAACCGTTCAACACCGACAGCCTGACCGAGGACTACGACGTTGGCGCACGATTGGCCAAGGTCGGCATGAACGCGATCTTCGTACGCTTCCCGGTGCAGTTCCGGGTGCTGCGCAAATCCTGGTTCCGCAAACCCTATGAATCGACCCTGACGATGCCGTTGTGCGTGCGTGAATTCTTCCCCGACACCTTCCGCACCGCCTTCCGGCAAAAGGCCCGCTGGACCCTGGGCATCGGCCTGCAAGGCTGGGAACAGATGGGCTGGAATGGCTCGCTGGCCAACCGATACCTGCTGTTTCGCGACCGCAAGGGCGTGGTGACAGCGTTCATCAGCATCATTGCCTATGTGATCCTGGTGCAACTGCTGGGCCTGATTATCCTGCGCAACAGCGGCTTGTGGGACGTCAGTTTCCCTACGCCCTTTGAAACCAATGGCGTGATCAAATACCTGTTGCTGGCCAACGGCGTTGCCTTGGCCTGGCGGATCGTGCACCGCTATTACTTCACCACGGTACTGTACGGCTGGCAGCACGGTTTGCTGTCGATCCCGCGCATGCTGGTGGGCAACTTCGTCAACTTCATGGCCGCCTCTCGCGCCTGGCGCATGTTCCTGGTGGGCAAGGTCATGAACCGCAAGCTGGTCTGGGACAAGACCATGCATGACTTCCCGTCCACCGACCTGGTCGCCACCGCACCACGCCGCCTGGGCAGTGTATTGCTGTCCTGGCAAGCCATTACCGACACCCACCTGCAAAGCGCACTCGACGAACAGCAGTCGCGCAATGTACCGCTGGGTCGGATTCTGCTCAATAACGGCTGGCTGGACGACGAAACCCTGGCCGAAGCCATTGCGTTCCAGAATGACCTGCCGCGGGTCTTTGAAGTGGCCCAGAAAGCAGCGGCCTCGACGTCGTCGCTGGCCAGCGAGTTTGCCTTGCGCTGGCGCGTCATTCCCTTGGGGCGCAACGGCGAAGGACGTGAACAGATCGCCGTCGCCAACCCACTTTCCGCTGAAGGTCTGCAACAGATCAGCGCCGAATTGGGCAGCGAGCCGGTGCAATTGATCGCCCGGGAGAGTGAAATTCTCGCGTTGTTGCGCCGATTGCCAGCGAACAACGGCCATGCCGTACCGAATGCCCGCGCGCCGCTGCTGGGCGACCTGCTGATCGAAATGGGCCTGCTCGATCGCGATCAGTTCAGCCACGCCATGCTGCAGTATCGTCCGCAGCATCACGGCCGGATTGGCGACTACCTGGTCGACAGCGGTGTATTGCCCCGGGCAACGATCGAACAGGTGGTGGCACGCCAGCACAGCCTCTACCCAATGGAGCTTCCGGCATGAACCGCCCCCTTCTGACCCTCTTGGCCGCGGGGCTGAGCCTGATTCCCGTGCTGGCGTCTGCCGAGACATTACCGCTGCCGTTGACAGGGCCGGCCTACACCGCCGCCAACGAGGCCTACAGCGCCTACGAGCGCAAGGACTACGACCTGGCCATCGCCAAGGCACGCGAAGCCCTGCGCCAGCGCGCCGACGTGACGCGCTTGAACACACTGATCGAGCTGGCCGAACGGGACAAGAAACTGCGCGACCAGCCGCAGACCGCCCGGTCATCCCGCGCCGCGCCGGCAGCACCGGGCTTCGCCGCCGCGTCCCAAGGCTTCAAAGCCTATGATCGCGAACAATTCGGCCTGGCCGCGCAATCGGCCCGCAAGGCCATCACCCAGGCACCCCGTCGTCGCGAGTATCGATTGCTGCTGATCGATTCCTTGCAGCGCCAGCAACACTTGGAAGAAGCCGACCAGGCCACCACGGATGCCCTCCGGACCTTCGCCAACGACAACACATTGCTGCTGCGTCGCCAAGCGATTCGCCGTCAACTGGCGGTGCCGGTGGCGACCCAGGGCTACCGCGCCCTGGAGCAAGGCAAGGCGGCCATGGCCGTGAACCGCGCCCGTAAAGCGGTGACCTTGGCTCCGGAAGTTTCCGCCAATCAGCAACTGCTCATCAGCGCCCTGCTCGCGGCCAAGGACTACCCCGCCGCCGAACAGGCCGCGACAAACGCCCTGGCACTGGACGACAGCAAGACCGCCCCGTGGGTCCTGCGCAGCTATGCTCGCGAGCGTCAAGGCAAGACTCCGGCGGCCCAGGCCGACCTGAACCACGCCTTGGCCCTGCCCGGAGTGACGGCCGGTGAACGCCGTGACCTGCGCCTCTTTGCCGTCGACGCTACGCTGGCCCGAGGCGAACCTCAGCAAGCCCTGAACCAGTTGCACGCCTTGGGCAGTGACGACAGTGATGAAGTGACCCGCCGGCGTACCGCCGCAAGCATGGCACTGCGCCACAAAAACAAAGGGTTCACCACCGCCGTTCAATTTGCGCCGCCGCCCCTGGAATGCCAGGAAAGCACTTTCGGCCTGACCTGCGCCATCTGGCCCGGCAGCGCCCACGACGCAGGCACGGCGCTGGCCTCCCAGGCCTATGCCGCCCTCGCCCGCAAAGACCCGGCAACCGCGGTCGACTTGACGAATCAGGCCATTGCCCGTGCGCCACGGAATCCGTCCTATCGCTACCTGCTGGTCAGCGCCCTGACGGATCAGAAACGCTTGCCCGAAGCCATCGCGGCGGCCAGCCAAGGCCTGCAGGCCACTGGCGACGACGCCCGACTGTTGGTCATGCGTGGACGCCTGCGCCAACAAACCGGGGACGATGCCGGCGCCCGCGACGACTTTACCCATGCCCTCGCGCTGGGCACCCTGCCGGCCTATGAAGAAGCCGGGCTGTATGCCGCCATCGGCCAGCGCCGCACGGCTCGTGAGCGTCTGCAAGAGGCACGCAGCAGCGGCGAGCTGGCCTCGGTCAGTGACCTGCAGCTCGCTTACCTCTCGATGCAGGCCGGCGACGATGAAGCCGCCCACGATGCGTTCCGCAAGGCCGATGCGGCCACGCCACTGAAGCCGGCGGCAGCCCAGGACGCCGCCTACAACGCCATGCGTGTCCATGAGGACGACGAATCCGTCGCATACTTCAAGCGCGTGATCGATGGGCAAAAAACTGCAGAAACGCCCATGTCCGCGCAACAACTGTTCGATACCCGTCGCACCGTGGGTGACGTTTCGCGCAGGATGGGCCTGACCAGTACCACCAGCTATCGCGGCTCCAGTGGCCTGAGCGGAGCGCCGAGCACCAATAACAGCGGCGGCAGCGAAAGCAACGACCTGCTGCAAAACAGCACCGAACTGTCCTGGCGCCCATTGGGTTATCGCAACGCCCGCTTTGTCGAACTCTACGGGCGTATCACCGACACCCTGTGGAGCAAGAACAGCGACTCGGACACCGGTGCCGATGCCCTGCAGGGCGCCGTTGGCGTACGGGTCAAACCCTTCAGTTCGGTCAACATCATGGCCGCCCTTGAACGCACGTTCCCGCTCGGCTCTTCTAATGTCGACGGCGACTGGCTGGTGCGCCTGGGCTACGGTTCGAGCATCGGTACCGACCTGCGGGTCGATGTGCCGAGCTGGTGGACCTCGCAGTTGTATGCCGAGGTCGGCCATTACATCAATGACTCGCGCAATTACTTCAACAGCGAATGGCAAGTGGGCCGCAGCTACGCCATCGGCGGGACCGGTTCGCGTTGGGTGACCTTCCCCCATGTCGTCGCGGCGATCGACTACGATTCGAAGATGAAGAGCGAAGCCGGTGGCGGCTTTTCTTCCGGCGACGCCGGAGGCATCGGGATAGGAAACAACGTACGCTACTGGTTCCGGGAAGACGCCTACAACGCGCCACGCTCCTATGTGGATTTTTCCCTGCAATACCGCGCCAGGGTGTTCGGCGAGGATCGCGCCAAAGGGGTGTTCGCGCGCTTGACCTACTCCTACTGATCCGCTGGGTGTGCCAGTCGGTCCATCGCTACGAAAAGCGGCTCGTCTTGCCGAGCCGCGACTACACTGCATCCAGAAGGAACTTGTTTGAAAAGCTTCGCAACGTTCATCCATCGCAAGACTGTCGCGGCACTGTTACTGGCCGCGCTCCTCGCCGCAGGTACAGGGACGTACTACATGACCACCCGCACGGCACCGAACATCGTCGGCATCGTCTGGCAGCCGGACAACCAGACCGTCGGCATCAGCGGCAATTGGGAAAAACTGGGCGTGCACGAGCTACTGGTGCAATGGACGGTGGTGGACGACCAGGCCTTCGTGCCCGGCACCGGCCTGACCAGCGTGCCGGTACTGCCGGATTGGGCGCGCATCGCCAAAGCGCCCTGGGCCCAGGATGTCATCCTCGGGCTGGCGGGTTATTTCAGCGAGAACCGCTCTCGGGACGATATCGAGCAACTGGCGGCGCTGTCGGAGCGCATCGCTGGGCTGCCCACGCCATTGCATGTCACCGGTTGGTATTTTCCGGCTGAAGTCGACCCCAGTTGGTCAGGCGCCACGGAGTTGCCAGCCCTGCTCGCCAAGCTGCCACGGCCGCTGTGGATCAGCGTCTACGACGGTGCCAACATCGGCCCCGCCGCCACCGCTGACTGGCTCAAGCAATGGCTGCCAAACGACATCGGCGTGTTTTTCCAGGACGGCGTCGGCGTCTACGCCCGCACCGCCCCGGTGGCCCGAAACTACGCCGATGCCCTGCGCGATCGGCTTGGCAAGGATCGTGTGCGGATCATCGTCGAAGCCTTCCGCCCCCAATACGGCGGTGGTTTCCGCGCCGCCACCGTCGCCGAGCTCAAGCCACAACTGGCGGCCTATTCGGGCTACCCACTCTACCTGTTCGATGGCCCGCACTACATGGCGCCTGCGTTAGTGGAGCAACTGAAGCAAGCCCTGGCCACGCCTTGATCAAGGCTTGATGTTTTTCAGCTCATTGAGCAAGGCGAGCAGTTGCTGCATCTTTTCCTCGCCGAACTGTTCTTCGATCCGCCGGTAGTTGCCTTCCATGCCCTCGCTCATCGACACGAAGCACTGCTGGCCGCGTTCGGTCAGGCCGACGAAAACTCGGCGCTGGTCCTGGCTGGACTTCTGCCGACGCACCAGGCCGTCACGCTCCAGGCGACTGAGCACACCGGTCATGCTCGGCTTGAGAATGCAGGCCTGATGGGCGAGCTGATGACTTTCCAACTCACCTTGCTGGTGCAGGATCCGGATCACCCGCCATTGCTGCTCCGTCAGGTCATGCTGGTTCAGCGCCGGGCGGAAAAAAGCCATCGCTGCTTCGCGGGCTTGCAACAGGGTCAGGGTCAAAGAAGGTCTGGGGTTGGCCATGTTCGAACTGTGTGGATGGGCGAGTCGGCAGCTTAGTGTCGCTGTCACAGGGCTGCAAGCGCTCAACGCAACCCCGATTGCCGTTGGCGATACTCCCCCGGCGTGAGTTGGGCGTAACGCTGGAAAAACCGACTGAAATACGCCGGGTCCTTGAACCCGAGCTGGTAGCAGATTTCATTGGCCGAGCTGCCGGTGAACAACAGCAGTCGCTTGGCCTCCTGCATCAGCCGCTCCATGATCAGGCGCTTGGAAGGCAGGTCGGCGATGCGTCGGCACACGTCGTTGAGGCGCGCCTCGGTCACGCCGATGCCCTCGGCGTAGCGCGACAGCGGCCAATGTTGCAGGTAGTGGGCTTCGATCAGCTCGTTGAAGCGATGAAAGATCTTCAGGTCTTCATGCCGTGCCGGCCTGGCTTCCAGGGAGTTGGAACACAGCCGCAACAGGCTGATCATGATCAACCGCGTCAACCCATCCAGCGCCGCGCTGCGCCCCGGACGCCCCGCCACGACCTCCTCGCTCAGCGCCTCGAACAAGTATTCCAACCGTCGCACCTCCCCCGCGTGCCCAGGCCCCAATTGCGCCAAGGCCACGCAGGCGGCCGGCATTTGCACGCCAGCCGGCGCCAGGCTCGGGTCGGCGTCGATCAACTGCCACACCAATTGCTGGCGCACCGTCAGCACATGCCCGTCACTGTCGGCTTCGGTCACGAAGGCATGGGGAATGGTCGGCGGAGTGAGGAAGAACATCGGGCCGGATTCGACGTACTGCTGGTCATCGAGGTACACGCGCACGGTGCCGCTCTTGACGTAGTGCACCTGGAAGAACCGGTCGTGGCGATGCACCGGCATGTTGCGCCCGAAAAAACCCGCCAGGTTGGCGAGCCGATCGTAATGCACTTCGGCGTCGCTGTAGCGCTGGTCATACACCTGACCAATGTTGATGTTCGGGATCGGCTGGCGGTCGGTCATCACGCAGGGCTCGTTTTTATTCTGATTCAGGTACCTGTCGCACTCATCCTGCACCGAATCCGACGAGGCAACCAGTGCCGGTCATTCTGTCACGCTTGACGATAGTTAACATCTTAATTATAACTGTTAACACATTAACAATAATCGCAGAGTCTCATCACTCTGCCATCGCCAGGAGACAAGCATGAGCCGTGCCCTGCATGACGTCGCGACCGGCACCCTGTTCGGGGTCGCATTGAACTACCAGGGGCTGCTGAAGCAGCGCCTCGCCGAGTTCGAGCAACCGCCCTACCAGAAGCCGCCGCTCAAGCCCGTGCTGTTCATCAAGACGCCCAATACCCGCAACCGGCACGGCGCCGAAGTGGTTCATCCGGGTCATGGCGAAAGGCTGCAACCCGGACCGGCCCTGGGCGTGGTGATGGGCAAGTCGGCCAGCCGCGTCAGTGCCGCCGAAGCCTTGGACTACGTGGCCGGCTACACCGTCGTCAATGAATTCAGCCTCCCGGAAGACAGCTATTACCGCCCCGCCGTCAAGGCCAAGTGCCGGGACGGCTTCTGCGCCATCGGCCCGGAACTGGTGCCGCTAGCCCAGGTGGCTGACCCCCACAGCCTGGCGATCACGCTGTACGTCAATGGCGAGGTGTGCCAGCAAAACAGCACGGCCAATTTCGTTCGCAACATTCCCCAGTTGATTGCCGAAATCAGCGAGTTCATGACCCTGCATGCCGGCGACGTCTTGATCACCGGCACGCCTGAGGGCCGGGTCGACGTATTGCCCGGTGACCGTGTCGAAGTGGACATCAGCGGCCTGGGCCGTCTGGTCAATACCGTCGTGGCCGAGGAAACAGGAGCAGGTTCATGAAGCACGCGCGCATTCGTTTTGAAGGCCAGGATCACGCCGTCACCGTTGAAGCTCACAACGCCGTACGCCTGGCGGACGGTCGCCTGCTGGCCGAGGACCAGGTCCAGTGGCTGCCCCCGGCCACCGGCAGCATGTTCGCCCTGGGCCTGAACTATGCCGATCACGCCGCCGAGCTGGCGTTCAAGCCGCCGACCGAACCCCTGGCGTTCATCAAGTCGCCCGGCACCTACACCGGCCATAACCAGGTGACCTGGCGTCCCGACAACGTCGCCTACATGCATTACGAGTGCGAGCTGGTGGCGGTCATCGGCAAAGCCGCGCGCAACGTCAAGCGCGAGGACGCACTGGGCTACCTGGCCGGCTACACCGTGTGCAACGACTATGCGATCCGCGACTTCCTGGAAAACTACTACCGCCCCAACCTGCGGGTGAAGAACCGTGACGCGACGACGCCCGTCGGCCCCTGGATCGTCGACGTGGCCGATGTGCCGGACCCGGGCAACCTGAAGCTGCGCACCTGGATCAACGGCCAGTTGCGCCAGGAAGGCAGCACGAAGGACATGATTTTCGACATCCCCTACCTGATCGAATACCTGTCCAGCTTCATGACCCTGCAGCCCGGCGACATGATCGCCACCGGCACGCCGGAAGGCCTGGCGGACGTGGTGCCCGGCGATGAAGTGGTAGTGGAAGTGGAAGGCGTCGGTCGCCTGGTCAATCGAATTGTCAGCGAAGCCGAGTTCTTCGCATCCCGTAAAGAGGCGTGAGCAGCATGATCAAACACTGGATCGATGGCCGTGAGGTCGAAAGCAAAGACGTCTTCGTCAACTACAACCCGGCCACCGGCGAGGCCATCGGCGAAGTCGCCAGCGGCGGCGCCGAGGAAGTGGCCCAGGCGGTCGCGGCGGCCAAGGAAGCGTTTCCGAAATGGGCCAACACCCCGGCCAAGGAGCGCGCCCGGCTGATGCGCAAGCTCGGTGAACTGATCGAGCAGAACGTGCCGAAGCTGGCCGAACTGGAAACCCTCGACACCGGTTTGCCGATCCACCAGACCAAGAACGTGCTGATCCCCCGGGCCTCCCACAACTTCGATTTCTTTGCTGAAGTCTGCACACGAATGGACGGCCATACCTACCCGGTCGACGACCAGATGCTCAACTACACCCTGTACCAACCGGTGGGTGTCTGCGCGCTGGTATCCCCCTGGAACGTGCCATTCATGACCGCGACCTGGAAGACCGCGCCGTGCCTGGCCCTGGGCAACACGGCCGTGCTGAAGATGTCCGAACTGTCGCCGTTGACCGCCAACGAGCTGGGACGCCTGGCGGTCGAGGCCGGCATTCCCAATGGCGTGTTGAACGTGATCCAGGGTTACGGCGCCACCGCCGGCGATGCGCTGGTGCGCCACCCGGATGTGCGGGCGATCTCCTTCACCGGCGGCACCGCCACCGGCAAGAAAATCATGCAGACCGCCGGGTTGAAAAAGTACTCGATGGAACTGGGCGGCAAGTCGCCGGTGCTGATTTTCGAAGACGCCGACCTGGAACGGGCACTCGATGCCGCGCTGTTCACCATTTTTTCCCTCAATGGCGAACGCTGCACCGCCGGCAGCCGCATCTTCATCCAGGAAAGCGTCTACCCACAATTCGTGGCCGAGTTTGCCGCCCGCGCCAAACGCCTGATCGTCGGCGACCCGCAAGACCCGAAAACCCAGGTCGGTTCGATGATCACCCAGGCCCATTACGACAAGGTCACCGGCTACATCAAGATCGGCCTCGAAGAAGGCGCCACCCTCCTGGCCGGTGGCCTGGAACGCCCGGCCAACCTGCCGGCGCACTTGAGCCGCGGCCAGTTCATCCAGCCGACGGTGTTCGCCGATGTGAACAACAAGATGCGCATCGCCCAGGAAGAAATCTTCGGCCCGGTGGTCTGCCTGATCCCGTTCAAGGATGAAGCCGAAGCCTTGCAACTGGCCAACGACACCGAATATGGCCTGGCTTCGTACATCTGGACCCAGGACATCGGCAAGGCTCATCGCCTGGCCCATGGCATCGAGGCCGGCATGGTGTTCATCAACAGCCAGAACGTGCGCGACCTGCGCCAGCCTTTCGGCGGCGTGAAGGGTTCCGGAACCGGCCGCGAAGGTGGACAGTACAGCTTTGAAGTGTTTGCCGAGATCAAGAACGTTTGCATTTCCATGGGCAGTCATCACATACCGCGGTGGGGGGTATGACCCGCACCGATTGATACCCCGTGCACCTATGGCAAGTGATACACCCTGTGGCGAGGGAGCGTGCTCCCGCTGGGCTGCGAAGCGGCCCCCGCTGTTCCTGGCGATTGTTGCGCAATCGAGCGGGAGCAAGCTCCCTCGCCACAAGGTTCGTCATCGATACTTGATTCACCCGCTGTCCCGAGATCCAACAAGAACAATCTTTTCAGGAGAATCATCATGGGCGAAGTCGTCCTGGCGGCGAAAATCTGCCACGTTCCCTCGATGTACCTGTCGGAGCTGCCCGGCAAGCACCACGGTTGCCGCGCCGCCGCGATTGCCGGCCACAAGGAAATCGGCCGTCGCGCCCGTGAGCTGGGGGCCGATACCGCCGTGGTGTTCGACGTGCACTGGCTGGTCAACAGCGCCTATCACGTCAACAGCGGCGAGCACTTCAAGGGCGTCTACACCAGCAACGAGCTGCCGCACTTCATCAAGAACATGGAGTACGAATACTCGGGCGCCCCGGAGCTGGGCGAACTGATCGCCGCCGAGGCCAATGCCGTCGATGTGCGCACACTGGCCCACAACATCCCAAGCCTTGAACTGGAATACGGCACGCTGGTGCCCATGCGCTACATGCACATGGATATCGCCCAAGACCAGAAATTCAACGTCGTGTCGATTGCCGCCTGGTGCGCCTGGCATCGCCTGCAAGACAGCTTCACCTTCGGCGCCGCCGTGCGCCGGGCCATCGAGAAAAGCGATCGCAAGGTGCTGGTGCTGGCGTCCGGTTCGCTGTCGCACCGTTTCTCCGATGATCGCAACGCGGAAGCCAACATCCACAACTGGACACGGGAATTCGACAAGCAGGTCGACCTGCACGTCGTCGAGATGTGGCGCCAGGGCCGCTGGAAAGAGTTCTGCGCGATGCTCCCGGACTACGCCGAACACTGCTTCGGCGAAGGCAAGATGCATGACACGGCGATGCTGCTGGGGTTGCTCGGCGGACCGGACTACGACAAGCCCGCCGAAATCATCACCGAACCTTTCGGCAGCTCCGGCACCGGCCAGATCAACGCCATTTTCCCAGTCTGAGAAACAGCCACACGTTGCAAGCGGATCGCTTGCAACTTGCCGCTTGTAGCTCACCCCTCGAAGCTGCCGACGCAGGAGGCTCCCATGCCGCATTTCATCGCTGAATACACCGACAACATCGAACGACAAGCCGATCTGCCCGGCCTGTTTGAAAAGGTCCACGCCTTGCTGGGCGACAGCGGCGTGTTCCCCCTGGGCGGTATCCGCAGCCGCGGCGTGCGCCTGGACACCTGGCGCATGGCCGACGGCAAGCATGACTACGCCTTCGTGCACATGACCTTGAAAGTCGGCCATGGTCGCGACCTGGCCACCCGCCAGAACGTCGCGGAAAAACTCTTCGAGGTGATCACCGCGCACTTCGCCGAACTCCAGGCCCAACGCCTGCTGGCCCTGTCGTTCGAGATGATCGAGCTGCACGAGCAACTCAACTTCAAGGCCAACAACGTCCACGCCTTTCTCAAGGCCCAAGCCACCTGAATCCGCCTGCCCCGCACTCCCCATCGGCCTCTCTGACAAAAAGTACAAGATCATGAGCACAGCCAATACCGCCAACACTGCCGGCACCGTCGCCCACGACCGCACCCATGCCACCATCACCTGGCGGCTGATGCCGTTGCTGCTGGTCTGCTACCTCTTCGCCCACCTGGATCGCATCAACATCGGCTTCGCGAAGATGCAGATGAGCGCCGACCTGCAATTCAGCGATACGGTCTACGGCTTCGGCGCCGGCCTGTTTTTCATCGCGTACGCGCTGTTTGGCGTACCCAGCAACATGGCCCTGGACCGGGTCGGTCCGCGGCGCTGGATCGCCACCCTGATGGTGGTCTGGGGCGCCCTGTCCACGGGCATGTTCCTCATCGAGAACGCCGCTGGTTTCTACGTGTTGCGCTTCCTGCTCGGCGTGGCCGAGGCCGGTTTCTTTCCTGGCATCCTGGTCTTTCTCAATCGCTGGTATCCGGCCCGGCGCCGGGCCCAGGTGACCGCCTTGTTTGCCATCGCCGTGCCGATGGCCGGGGTGATCGGCGGGCCATTGTCCGGTGGCATTCTCGAGCATTTCCATGACCTTGGCGGCCTGCGCGGCTGGCAGTGGATGTTCGTCATTGAAGGGCTGCCGGTGATCCTGCTCGGCCTCGTGGTGCTCAAGTGCCTGCCGGACAGTTTCGAGACGGTCAACTGGCTCACGCCGCACGCCAAGCAACAATTGCGTGAACAACTGAGCCTTGAAGAACAGCGCAAATCCATTACGTCGTTCTCGGCGATCCTCAACAACCCACAGGTCTGGCTGCTGGTGGCGGTGTATTTCGCGGTGATGCTGGCGGTGAACACCCTGGCCTTCTGGATGCCGACCCTGATCCACGGCGCCGGCATCGGCAGCGACGGCAAGGTCGGGCTGCTCAGCGCGGTGCCCTACCTGGCTGGCTGCTTTTTCATGATCGGTTGCGGGCGCTCCTCCGACCGCAACCGTGAACGCCGTTGGCATCTGTGCGTGCCGCTGCTGATGGCAGCGGCAGGCATTGCCGTCGCCGGACTCTCACCCACCGACCCGACCCTGGTGCTGACTGGGCTGATCGTCGCCGGCATGGGCGCCAGTGCGGCGCTGCCGATGTTCTGGCAATTGCCGCCGGCCTTCCTGTCCAACGGCACCCAGGCCGCCGGCATCGCCCTGATCAGCTCCTTCGGCAGCATCGCCTCGTTCTTCGCGCCCTACCTGATCGGCTGGATGCGCGACACCACCCAGAGCGCCAGCCTCGCCCTGTACGTACTGGCACTGTTCATTACCCTTGGCGGCTTGCTGGTGCTGCGCACCCGGGCGGCCATCGTCAATCCTCAATAAGAGACCCTTGCCATGCTTGACCAGACTTTCATCCAGCAAGCCGCTGCCCGCCTCGACCGTGCCGAACGCTCCCGCGAACAGGTGCGGCAGTTTTCCCTCGATCACCCGGACATCACCATTGAAGATGCCTACGCCATCCAGCGTGCCTGGGTGGCACAAAAAATCCAGGACGGACGCAAGCTGGTCGGCCACAAGATCGGCCTGACCTCCCGCGCCATGCAGGTGTCGTCGAACATCACCGAACCGGACTACGGCGCGCTGCTGGACGACATGTTCTTCGACGAAGGCACCGACATCCCCTTCGAGCGCTTCATCGTGCCGCGGGTGGAAGTCGAGCTGGCGTTCATCCTCGGCAAGCCCTTGAAAGGCCCCAACGTGACGGTGTTCGACGTGCTCGATGCCACCGAATGGGTGATCCCGGCACTGGAAATCATCGATGCGCGTATCCAGCAGATCGACCCGCAGACCAAGGCGACCCGCAAGGTGTTCGACACCATTTCCGACAACGCCGCCAATGCCGGGGTGGTCATGGGCGGTCGCGCCGTACGCCCGACCGAGATCGACCTGCGCAAAGTGCCGGCGGTGCTTTACCGCAACGGTGTGATCGAAGAGTCCGGCGTCTCGGCGGCGGTGCTCAATCACCCGGCCAAAGGCGTGGCCTGGCTGGCGAACAAGCTGGCGGCCTATGACGTCACCCTGCAACCGGGACAGATCATCCTCGGCGGCTCCTTCACCCGCCCCGTGGCCGCCAACCCCGGCGATACCTTCCATGTCGACTACGACATGCTCGGTTCCATCGCCTGCCGTTTCGTCTGATCGGAGACCGCCTCATGGACATGCCCATCAATACCTTCAAGCAACGCCTGCGCAGCGGCGAGGCACAGATCGGCCTGTGGCTGGGTTTGGCCGATGCCTACTGTGCGGAACTGGCGGCCAATGCCGGCTTCGATTGGCTGCTGATCGACGGTGAACACGCGCCGAACGACTTGCGCACCTTGCTCGGCCAACTCCAGGCCGTGGCGCCCTACCCCGGCCAGCCGGTGATACGCCCGGTGGTCGGTGACACGGCGCTGATCAAGCAGGTGCTCGACATCGGCGTGCAAACCCTGCTGGTGCCCATGGTGGAAAGCGCCGACCAGGCGCGTAAACTGGTGCGCGCCATCCACTACCCGCCCCAGGGTGTACGTGGCGTCGGCAGCGCGCTGGCCCGGGCGTCACGCTGGAACAGCATCCCCGGCTACCTCGACAAGGCCGATGAACAGATGTGCCTGCTGGTGCAGATCGAGAGCCGCGAAGGCCTGGCCAACCTGGATGCTATTGCCGCGGTGGAAGGTGTGGATGGGGTCTTTATCGGCCCGGCGGACCTGAGCGCGTCCATGGGCTTTCGCGGCAACCCCGGCCACCCGCAGGTGCAAGCGGCCATCGAAGACGCCATCGCCCGCATCCTCCAGGCCGGCAAGGGCGCCGGGATTCTCAGCGCCGATGAAAAACTGGCCCGGCGCTACATCGAACTTGGCGCGGCGTTTGTCGCGGTGGGCGTGGATACGACGGTGTTGATGCGGGGCTTGCAGACATTGGCGGCGACGTTCAAGGACACGCCAAAGCCTGCGGCTGGCGGCGTGTACTGATCGTTATCAAATACCTTGTGGCAAGGGGATCTGTGGGAGCAAAGCTTGCTCGCGAAACAGGCACCTCGGTCTCTGAAAGACCGCAGCGTCTTCATCGCGGGCAAGCCTTGCTCCCACAGAAAACAACCAGCCCGGGATCTCAGCGCCTGATCATCTTCAGCTCATTGAGCAACCCCAGCAACGTCTGCAGTTTTTCCTCCCCTAGCTGGTCCTGCAAACGCTGGTAATTCTCTTCCATGCTCTGGCTCATCGAATCGAAGCTCGCCTGCCCTTGCGGCGCCAGGCGCACCAGCACCCGCCGCTGATCCTGTTCGGCCTTGCGCCGCACCACCATGCCCGCCGCTTCCATGCGCACCAACACGCCGGTCATGCTGGGCTTGAGGATGCAGGCCAGTTCGGCCAGGCGATTGATCTCCAGCTCGTCGTGCTGGCTGAGAATCCGGATGACCCGCCATTGCTGCTCGGTCAAGCCGTGCTGATTGAGGGAAGGCCGGAAAAACCCCATGGCCGCTTCACGGGCCTGTAGCAGGGTCAGGGTCAAGGATTGGCGCGGCTTGGGCATGGAGTGGGTTCGCGAGAAGATTTAGTTAATGAGTTAACTAAATCTTAACAGCTTCCACCCATGCCGGACCATCCGTTCACAGAATCTGGATCCAGCGATGGCCCTTGCTCCCGCTGGACTGCGCACATAACCCTGTGGGAGCGAGCTTGCTCGCGATAGGGGCCTGTCAGTCAACATCAGTATCGACGGGGCCACCGCCATCGCGAGCAAGCTCGCTCCCACAGAAATGCATCGGCTTGACCAGGGGTGGATGCCAGTCATGTCGCTCAAGCGCCCTTGATCACCCCCTTGAGCACTTGTTTGAAATGCTCGACCTGTTCCTCGCTGAACTGGCCGAACACCTTGTCCTGCTGTTCCTTGGCGATGGCCCAGAGCCCTTCGGTCTCATCGATGCCCTTGGCGGTCAGGCGTACCCGCTCGCCTTCATCGCTCACCAGCCCCTTGCGCTTGAGGTTGGCCACGGCTTCTTCGATCTCGCGCACCGGCATCGCCACCTCCCGCTGCAGGTCGCACAGGTTCAGCCCGGCGTCGTTCTCCAGCACCATCAACATCCGCGCTTCGCTGGTGCGCAGCCCAGTGGACAACTGACGTGGCTGGTAACTGGCCTGATAGGCCCGCAGCGCCTGGGTCATCAGGTAATACAGGTTATGGCTCAAGCGGCCCTGGAAATGACTGCTGGGGGACTGGCCCTCTTCCCGCTTGGTCATGCGAGTGTGGGGCAACACCATCGAGTAGGCGCCCTGGTGATAGAGCAAGGGCGAGCGTCCGAAATCGTCAAAGGCCACGACCTTGCCGATCATGATCCAGTGATCGCCACCGTCGACCTGCTGGAATTTTTCACAGTGAAAACGCGCCGAGCAATCGACAAACACCGGAGCGCCACCTTCGCCGGTCTCGAACTGGATGTCAGCGAAGCGGTCCTCCTTGGGGCGGGCGAAGTTGTTCGACAGGTCGATCTGGTCGGCAGCCAGCACGTTCACCGCGAAATGGCTGGCGGCTTCGAACACTTCGTGGCTGCTGGAGCGCTTGTCGATGCTCCACAAAATCAGCGGCGGGTCCAGGGACACCGAGTTGAAACTGTTGGCCGTCACACCGACCTTGCGGCCATCTTCAGTGGCGGCGGTGACCACGGTCACGCCGGTGGCGAAGTTACCCAGGGCCCGGCGGAACGCGCGGGTGTCGAAAGCGGTATCACAAAGACTGGACATGCAAGACTCCCGGCCGCCTCAAGGGACGGCCTCGATTATTGTTCTAGGGTTCAGCGAACAGGCGGTCAAACCATGGACGGATCGGGTTCGAGCCCCATCAGCTCACGACCGAGGATCTGCGCGCAGACGTCGTAGTCGGTGTAGGCATGGGCGCCGGTCAGGTGGGCATCGCGGAACAGCCGTTGCAACTCGTTGTTCTCGAACCAGGAGCCGCCGCCGGCCGCCTCCATCAAGCGGTCGACGGCCTGGATGCACATCTTGGTGGCATACCCCTGGTTGGTCCGCCAGAACGCCAGGGTTTCCCGGCAGGGGTACTCGTGGCGCTCGCCATGTTCGGCGTGCTCCTGCCAGGTTTTCTCGAGGAAGGCACGGGCCGCCGCCACCTGGTGGGTGGACTCGGCCAGGCGCATCAACGCCGGGGTGGCGGCACCGACGGCCGCGCCGGTGTAGGCCCGCACACGGTTCCTGGTTTTCTCGCGAAAGACCTCCAGCATGCGTTCGGCCACGCCCAGGCTGACCGTGGAGAAACCACTGGCGAAGTACGGCCGGTACGGCGAGTAGAAAATCTTGCTGTCGGGATACAAGCCGAATCCACCGGACTTGCCTTCCATCATGTCCTTGGCCTTCTGGATCCGGTGTTCCGGCACGAAAGCGTTGTCGATGATCAGCGTCTTGCTGCCACTGCCGCGCATGCCCACCGCGAACCAGTCATCGCGAATTTCATAGTCGCTGCGCGGCAGCACCGCGAAGCAATAGTCCTGGGTGCCTTCGGCGTTTTTCCGGCGAAACCCCACGATCGCCCATTCGGCGTGATCGCAGCCGCTGCTCCAACCCATTTCACCGCTGAACATCACACCGCCGTCGACTTCCTCGGTGCGGCCAAACGGTGCGATGCTGCTGCTGGCGGTGGCATCCGGGTCATCGCCCCAGACCTCTTGCTGGGCCTTGGCCGGGAACATCGCCAACTGATGGCTGTGGGTGCACAACAGGCTCATGGCCCAGGCCGTGCTGGCGCAGGCACCGGCCAGCAGCGCGATGCAATCGGCGAACTGCGGCAGGGAAATCTCCAGGCCACCGTAAGGTTTCGGCTGGAAGGCCCGGTGCATGCCGATGCTTTTGAGCAAGGCGATATTCTCGGCAGGCACGCTACGGTCTTTCTCCGCCTGGAAGGCGTTGGCGGCGATGGCCGGCAGGAGGGGCTTGAGGTCTTCGAGCAGCGGGTTTGGCTTTTTCATGGACGGGCTCTTTTATTATTGGCATCTGCCGATCCCGCCTTTGCCCGGCAACCTCAGGTTGCACAAACAGCGGGATCCGTGATTAAGGCCGGTCCAGTATGGGCAATCGCGGGCAGGTGAAAAATGCACCTTCCAGATCCAAGATTGTACTTTTCATGGGGCAGGTTTCGACGCCATGGCGCGCTCGGTCAAATCCCCCGGCACGGATGATCAAGACAAGCGCCCCGCCAAGGCTCTTAATAGGGCCATCCCCTGCAATGCCTTGCGTAGGCGTGGCATCGGAGTTTCCTTTCACTTTGTCAGGTTGCGTCATGATCAATATCGAAACGCCCACCTATTACACGGCCACCAAGAAATACAACCTCAGCTTCCCCACGCTGGAACAGGACGTGGAAGCCGACGTCGTGGTCATTGGCGGTGGTTTTTCCGGCATCAATACCGCGCTGGAGCTCGCTGAAAAAGGCATCACCAACATCGTGGTGCTGGAGGCGCGTTACCTTGGGTTCGGCGGCACCGGGCGCAATGGCGGGCAGATCATGGCCGGCATCGGCCATGACCTGGAAAAGATCAAGAAGGACGTCGGTGAAGACGGCCTGCGCCAGGTCTTCGAGATCAGCGACCTGGGCGCCGACATCATCAAGGACCGTATCGCCAAGTACGCTATCGATGCCGACTTCTGCCACGGCTACGGCTACATGGGTTTCAACGCCCGCCAGGAAAAAACCCTGCGGGCCTGGGAAAAAGACTTCAAGTCGATCAACAGCAAACATGAGATCCGCTTCCTCGGCGGCTCCGACGTGCAGCAGATCATTGGCTCCAAGGCCTACAGCAGTGCATTGCTGCACATGGGCGGCGGGCATGTGCACTCGCTGAACCTGCTGCTGGGTGAAGCCAAGGCGGTAGTCAGCCACGGCGTACGGATCTTCGAAAACAGCCCGGCCCTGGAAGTCAGCTATGGCGAACGCATCACTGTGCGCACCGGACGCGGCTCGGTCAGGGCCAGCAAGCTGCTCTGGGCCTGCGACAGTTTCCTCAACAAACTGGAACCGGAACTGCACCGCTCGACCATCAACACCTACGCCTTCCAGATGATGACCGAGCCACTGTCGGACGAACTGATCCAGCGCATCAGCCCGATTCGCGGTGCCTACAGCGACATTCGCCCGGTGATCGACTACTACCGCGTCACCAACGAAAACCGCCTGCTGTTCGGTGCCGCCACGCCATTGGTGGAGCACATTCCCCAGGATCTCAAGGCCTGGAACCGGCGCCTGATGCTGAAGATCTTCCCGTACCTCAAGGACGTGAAGATCGACCTGGCCTGGGGCGGCCCGATGGCCTGCAGCCCGAACCTGTTCCCGCAGATCGGCACCCTGCCCGGGCGCAGCAACGCGTTTTTCGTCCAGGGTTACTCAGGCTTTGGCGTCACCCCGAGCCACATCATCTGCAAGGTGCTGGCCGAAGGCATGAGCGAAGGCTCGGCGCGCTACGACCTGGTCAGTTCGATCCACCGCCCGACCATCATCGGCAAAGACGCCATTCGCCCATTGCTGCTGACCGCCGGCAAGTCCTGGCATCAGCTGTCGGGCTACTGGAACGGCCGTCGCTGACGGCCAACCTCCTTCTTCCTTTCAATCATCAGGAGTCACCTGCCATGCCCCTCATCACCCTCGAAAAAGACATCCAGCTGTCCGACCTGGACGCCTGGGGCACCGTCGCCGACCTGGGTTCGCAGATTCTCGAAGGCGAAGTCAAGGCCTTCGGCAAGATGACCTTCGGCGCCCCCACCGACCCGGTCAGCAGCGCCTACTTCGGCACCACTCAAGGCAAGTTCCGGATGGTCTACCCCTTCGCCGAACAAGCCACCGTGGTCACCGGTGAAGTGGTCCTCACCGACGAAGCCACCGGCCAGAGCACCCGCTACAAGGCCGGCGACAGCTGGTTCGTGACCAAGGGCACACCGGTGTTGTGGGAAGTGGTCAGCGAAAGTTTCGTCAAGCACTACTTCGCGGTAGTCTGACCGGACAGGGCTGCCGGCCCACCCGGCAGCCCGCTTGCGAAGGTTGCGACCATGAACGTCATCGCCCAGGACATCGCCGGCCATTGCCTGCACGCCTTCACCCAACTGGTTCCCGTCAGCCGGGCGGCGTTCTACTGCGTGGATCGGCAGTTGCAAGCCCACGACTTCAGCCTCCATGGGATGAGCGGCGAGATGCACCGCGACTACCTGGACAATTACCGCCAGTTCGACCCCCTGCAGCCGCGCCACTGCGCGTCCAGCGAACTGGCCGTGGTGCCGCTTGGCATGGCGATGGCCCGCCAACCGTTGCGTGACAACCATCGTTATCGCGACTTCCTGCAACGCTATGGCGTGGTCGACGTGGTGGAAGTCTTCGCCCATCGCGATGGTCAGCCCCAAGCCGCGGTTTCGTTGTTGCGCACCGCCGAGCAAGGCGTCTTCACCCATCAGCAGTTGAGCCAGCTCAGTGCGTTGCAGGCCTTGTTGCAATTGGCCGTGGCCCATTTGCCGGCCCATGAGGATGCACTGGGCGATTTGACGCCCAAGGAGCGCCAGATCGCCTGGCTGTTACGTCAAGGCGTCAGCAACAAGCAACTGGCCCGGGAACTGGGGGTGGGCTTGCCGACCATCAAGACTCACCTGATCCACCTGTTCCGCAAAGTCGGTGTGAGCAGTCGCACCGAGCTGGTCAGCGCACTGTTCCTCTGATCAACCATCTGGTTGATAGGCCGCCGCTGCGCGGCGCCGCATGATCCGAGTGGCTAATTCAACCACCGGAGCCTTGCAAATGAGCACATCTACAGACTGGATCACCGTCGGCGCCCTGGCCGATGGCTTTGCCCTCGAAGCCTTCATCCTGCCAAACCTGGCCGACCTGGACGGCAAGACGTTCACCCTGCACTTCGCCAACGGCTGGCAGATCGAGCACCGATTCGAGCAGGACACCCTGACCTGGAACGCCGCCGATGGGCATTCCAGCGGCACCGCCACCTACCGGGCCACATCCGTACGACCGGGCCTGTACCTGGTGGACTTCATCAAGCGCGAAGGCGAGCTGACCTCATCGATAAGCCTCGTGCTCGATACCGCCAGCGCCGCCTTCACCGCCGTGATCGGCCGCATGCCAAGCCAGCCGGAAACCGGCGAAGGCCTCTACAGCCGGGCATTGGCCGGCAAACCATTGACCTCGGTTCAAGCGCAGTTCCTGCACGGCAGCCTCGACCGTCCCTGGCAGCCTGGCCTGTGCCCGCACGCACCGACCACCGAGCTGGTGGGGCTGCGCAACCTGTATCGCTACAGCCCGAGTGAAGTCTACGAACACATTTACCTCAACGACCGGTTCTACTCCTGGCAGTGCCTCAAAGGCGTTGAGCAAGGCCTGTGCGACACCGATCGCTGCGACACCTACAAGATCGCCGATCAGCTTTACCTGTTCGTGTGGCGAGAAAAGATCATCCCGACCCTGGGGTTGGTGCTGATCGACCTGCAGCAGCACCGCAGTGACGGCAAGATCTTCGGCTATGCCGGTGAGTCCTTCGATGAGTTTTCCAATTTCCCGGTCAGTTCCTACTGCCAGGTGCTCAATCAGACGGAGTATCCCGATGCCTGAATCACGCACCGTAGTGATCACCGGTGCCGGTACCGGCATCGGCGCCGCCTGCGCTCGCCTGTATGCCGCCGAAGGCGCCAACCTGGTGCTGATCGGCCGCCGTCGCGAGCCCCTGGAAGCACTCGCCGCGGACATCGGCGGCCTGGTGCTGGTGGGCGACGCGGCCTGTCCAGACACCTGGGACGGCTTCGTCGAGCAGATTCGCGCGCGTCATGGCCGACTCGACGTGCTGCTCGCCTGTGCCGGTGGCTTGGGAATGGGCAGCGCCACTGAGACTCAGCCATCGGCCTGGGAAGCGGCCCTGCGCAGCAACCTCGACAGCGCCTTCTACAGCGCCCGGGCATGCCTGCCACTGCTGCAGGAAAACGCCGGCAATATTGTGCTGATCGCCTCCATCGCTTCATTGGCTGCAGGCCCCCACGTGTGCGGCTACACCACCGCCAAACACGCCCTGCTGGGCCTCAACCGCTCCCTGGCAAGGGATTACGGGCCTCATGGCGTGCGAGTCAATGCGGTCTGCCCTGGCTGGGTCCGCACGCCTATGGCCGATGAAGAAATGCAGGCATTGATGCAGTTCCATGGCGAAACGTTGCAGCAGGCCTATGACCGGGTCTGCGCCGACGTGCCGTTGCGCAGGGCTGCCAGTGCGGAGGAAATCGCCAACGTCTGCCGCTTCCTGGCCTCGCCCGATGCATCGATCATCACCGGGGCGACGCTGGTGGCCGATGGCGGCTCCAGCATCGTCGACGTGCCGACACTGGCCTTCAGCCGGATGGAGGCCAGCGATGTCTGAGGATCTGGATTTCAGCGGCCAGACCGTACTGGTCACGGGCGGCGCCCAGGGCATCGGCCGGGCCATCGTCGAAGCGTTTGCCCTGCGCGGGGCACGCGTGGTCATCGCCGACCTGGGCCTGGCCCGCGCCGAGGCGGTAGCCGACGAACTGACGGCCGTGGGTTGTCAGGTGCAGGCGGTGGGCGTTGACCTGGCCGACGCGACGGCGATCTTCGAAATGATGAGCGCGCTGGAACAGCGCTTGGGGAGGCTGGATACCCTGGTGCACAACGCCGGGTATTTTCCGTTGACGCCGTTCGCCGAGATCACCCCGGCGATGCTCGAGCGAACGCTGGCGGTGAACCTGTCGGCGCTGTTCTGGCTGACCCAGGCGGCGCTGCCGATGTTCCGGCGCCAGGGCCGAGGCTGCGTGCTGGTGACCTCCTCGGTCACCGGCCCGCGGGTGGCGTATCCGGGGCTCAGCCACTACGCGGCCTCCAAGGCCGGGGTCAATGGTTTCATTCGCAACGCCGCGCTGGAACTGGCGGCCGAGAATGTCCGCGTCAACGGGGTCGAGCCGGGCATGATCGCGACACCGGCCATGGCCAACCTGGGCGACGATGAAGTCAACCAGGACATTGCCCGCCGGGTGCCGCTGGGTCGATTGGGTCAACCGAGCGACATCGCCGGCGCCATGCTGTTCCTGGCGTCGAGCCTGGCCAGTTATGTGACCGGGCAGACGTTGGTGGTCGATGGGGGTTCGACGTTGCCGGAGGTTTGAACCTATGGGAGCGGTGCCTCGCTGACGATGGTGGTGAATGTACCGCCGCCTTCGCGAGCAAGCTCGCTCCCACACTTTCCAGTGTCACCCGCAAAACTCATGTTCAGCACAAATCCCTTTATGGGAGCGAGCTTGCTCGCGATAGCGACCGTCCAGTCAACGACGACCTCATTCAAGCCACCCCCTGCCCCACCTGCAAACGGCTGGACCGAAACTCCTTGGGCGACAGCTCAAACTGCTTCTTGAACGAACGGCTGAAATGCGCCGAATCGGTAAAGCCCCACTTGTAGGCGATCGAAGTAATGGACTCGTCCCGCAGGAACGGGTTGGTCAGGTCATCGGCGCTGCGCTTGAGGCGGGCCCGCTGGATGTAGCGGCAAACGCTGTCATCCTGCTCTTCGAACAAGCGATACAGATGCCGCACCGAGATATTCAGTCGATTGGCCAGGCCCACCGGGCTGAGGCCGGGCTGGGTGAGTGATTCGTCGATGACCTTCTGCACGTAGCTGCGCAAGTGACTGCCCTGCAAGGCCACCCCTTCGTCACGGCCATCGCTCCCCTGTTCCAGGGCCGAGCCCAACAGTGAAACGAAGGCACTCTGCAAGGCTTCACCCTCGCCCGCCGCGCCCTCGCCGTCCGGTGTGTCCTTGCACAGTTGGTCCATCAGCACATGCAGCATCCGTCCACACGCCTTGCTGGACGAAACCTTGCCGAAGGTCTTGGTTTCCCCGCCCAATTGTCGCGACACGTCCTGGCGAGACAAGGACAGCACCGCGTGCTCGATCAGGCCGAACGGGGTGATCTCAAGCGCCCCAACGGAATCCATCAACAACAATTCACCGGGCGCCAACTGGATGCTCCGACCGTTCTGGGTAATGCGGCAGTAGCCACTGCGCTGGCTGACCAAAAGGCAATCCTGGTCATCATCGTGATCGGCGCTGGGTGAGTGACGCTTGATGCTACCGGCATTCGTGCGCAGGTTCGCCAGGGCAAGGCCACCCCGATGGAAGTTCGACACCTCACCAATGAACAAGGCGCGATTGAAGGCCAGCTCGGTATCGAAGTGGCCGCAAGTCGCCCGCAGATCCCGGTTCCAGATGTCCAGACCGTCCTGCCCAACCTGTTGCATGCTCATGGCATTCTCCGCAGTGGCTTTTTGTTTTTGTGCGGCAATAGTTAACATGTTATCTATATGCGCGCAACAAGTACCTGATCGCCAGAGCAGTAGCAGGAATGATGCCAGGACAGCACAACAGCATCAGAGCGTTGCCAGCACCCGCTGCAGGCCGCTCAAGGCTGCCAGCAAGGCGCCGCGCTGCTCGCGGCTCAACGGGATGTAACGTCGAAAGCCCGGCATGCGATTGACCACTTCGCTACCGCCCATGTGTTCCAGGCGCACGCACCACTGGCGCCCCTGCAGATCGATGCGCAGCCGCTTGAAATCCAGCGGCATGAGAGCCTGATACAACGCAGGATCCGTCTCCACGGCCGCCTGCAACCGAGTCGCCAGGTCACTGCGCCCGTCCCGCTGCCGGCAACGAATGCCACTGCGCCGCAGAGCCCCGCCGTGGTGCAGTTCCAGGCATGCCGTGCCCTCTCGGGAAGCAGGCACGCGCAGGACGAACTCGGTCATCACCAAGTGCATCAACAACTGCGACTCGGTGCGTTCGATGATCTCCAAGTGCAAGCTGCCGTCGTCGGTAACTACCGTGGCCATGGCCGGGCCCGCGACCTCGAATCGTGCCAATGCGAGGTTGCGCCGCAGGTGCTCCAGGGTCACCCCGGGCCGATAACCGGCCGGGGCGCGCTGGGAGCTGAACAACTCAGACAGCTTTTGCAGCAGGGTCGATAAACTCGCCCGCAGATTGCCCTGGCTCATGGGAAAACTCCTTGGCCAGCACTTCTTCCACCGACGCTGGCTTGAATGGATTGACCTTCTGCACCACCAGGGTCCAGAACAAGGCGTACGCCGCAGTGCCACCGAGCATCACCGCGAAGGGCACGTAGATGTCCGCCGGATTCATGCCGGGTGGGGTGATGAACCACATGCCCAACACAATGCCGACACTGGATAGGATCTGTGGCAACGGGAACCACGGCGAGCGATAGGCCCGCGGCAGATCAGGGCGACGAATCCGCAGGCTGACCACCGACACGGTCACCAACAGGTAGGCAAAACTCCAGGCGCACACCGCAGCCAACACCAGGTGCATGATGTTGTCGGGATTGCCGCCCAGCCACAGCGCATGCAGGCAAGGAATCAGCATCGCCACCAGGATGCACACCAGCGGCGTCTTGAAGCGTGGATGCAGATAAGTGAAGACCTTCGGCAACGCGCCGTCCACCGCCATGCCATAGAGAATCCGCGGCACGCCGGCCATCAGGGTGTTAATGGTCGCCGCACCGGCAAACAGAAAACCGATGCCCAGCCACATCGGGCCGATATCGCCCATGACCTGTTCGGCGAACCGTGGAATCGCCATGGGGGTGTCCAGCAGATGCACGCCGCTGGTGGCATCGAGCAACACGTTTTCCACCTGGCGCTTCATCGCCGCGCCGTAGATGAACATGCAGGTGGCAACGCTGAACAAGCCCAGCATCATCGCCCGGGGCATGGTCCGGGCGGAGTGGCGCAGGTCCGGCGCCAGCGGCGTGACGAATTCGCAGCCGACAAACATGAACATGGCCATGCCCACCAGTGACAGCACCGTGACCAGATCGGTGCCCACCACGGACGCGCCGAACCAGCCCTCCAGCTCCACCGCCGGCGCGGCGATCAGGCCCAACACGCCGAACACCATCAAGGTGGTCCACATGCCGAACGTCAGGATGATTTCGGCCCGGCCAAAGGCACTGACACCGAACGCATTGAGCACCCCGAACACCACCACGAACCCCACGCCCAGCAACCAGGAACCGCCGGCCGATTCGGCCAGGGTGTTAAGGTGTTCGAAGTTCACCAGGGCCATGACGCCGGCCAGGATGGTTTCGGCGGTACCGGCAAACACATGGACAATCAGATAGGCCGACAAGGTGCCGGTGATCGCGAAGAAACGCCCCATGCCACAGTTGATGTAGTCATAGACCGAGCCAGTGGTCGGAAGAATCGACGCTGCCTCAGCGAACGTCGTCGCCTGGGCCAGCATCATCACCACGGCGATCAGCATCGCCACGGCAAAGGCGCTGCCGCCGATGCCAAAGCCCATGGTCGCGGTGAGAATCACGGGGCTTGCCATGATCAGGCCAATGGTGCTGGCCAACGCGGTGGGAAAACCCACCGAACCCCGGTTCAAGTGCTCGGTGAGCCTGTCATTGATCGACATCGTGCAGATCCTCGAAAGCGGATTTTTAGTATGGATGCCACAGCCGTCCAGGAGCCGGCGATCATGCCTTCCCCAACCGGTCCCTGATCGAAACGGCGTTGCGTGCAGCCTTACTCTGCGCCGCCCCGCCCCGGGCGTCTTGCCCGTGTCTGCCGCCGGTTTTGTTGCTGCCTGCCAACGCTGCCACGCTGGCGGCCTGGATCAACTCCATGGCAGGCAGGTGGAAGACTTCCCCGGGTGCCGCTCCCTTTAATGCGCGCTCTGCTGTCCTATCACACTGGGGAATCCACCATGGAGCACACACGCCGTACACCTTTGCTGCGCAATGCCATCGGCTTGGGCATCGCCCTGCTGGTCGCCGATTCATCGGCTCACGCTTATGAGCTCTACGCCGACGAAGACACCACCGTCACCGGCAACTTCCTGGCAGTCTACGGACTGTTCAACAGCCGCAAGAACTACGACGGCACCGCCGGTGGTTCGAGCTGGCGCGAAGGCTTCATCAAGTATGGCCTGAGTATCGACCAGACACTCGGCAGCCTGGGCAGTGTCTACGGCACGGCCAACCTGGTCAGTTCCGGGACCTGGGGCGACGGCGATGCGGCCGGCCTGAGCGATGGCTCCGAACGCACCACGAAGTTCGACGAAGCCTTTGCCGGCTGGCGCTCGGGGGATCTGTTCCCGGCACTGGGCAAGGACGGGGTCGACCTGTCCTACGGCCGCCAAGTGATTACCCTCGGCGATGGTTTCATCATCAACGACGATGGCTTGAACCTGGGCAAAGGCGTGGCCGATGGCGAGCTCAATCGCGGCGGCGCCTATTACCTGGCGGCCCGGCATGCCTTCGACGAGACCGCTGTGCTGCGCCTGGGCGGCAAGGAAGGCGTGCATGGCAGCCTGATGTGGCTCAAGTCCGACAACCGCGCCCAGGCCAACACCGAAATGGCTGCCGGCACCCTGGAATACACCGCGGCGCCTGGTACCCTGGGGCTGACCTATATCCATGGCATCGATGTCGATGACCGCTACGCCAGCGATTTCCAGAAGCAACGCGAAGGCATGGATATCTACAGCCTGCGCGGCGCCGGCAATGCTGGCATCGAAAATGCTCACTTCGCCTTCGAGTACGCCTGGCAGGACAAGGACGCGAGCCCGGAGAAAGCCTGGTACGCCGAAGCCGGCTACACCTTCGCCGACCTGCCCTGGACGCCTGACCTGACTTATCGCTACAGCCGCTATTCCAAAGACTGGGACTCGATGTTCAACGGCCAGAGCCGCGGCTATGGCACCTGGTTCCAGGGTGAAGTGGCGGGTAACTATGCCGGCCCGTTCAACAGCAACACCGCCATCCAGCACGTCGGCCTCAAGCTCAAACCCGCAGAAACCGTGACCCTTGGTGCGCTGTTCTTCGACTACCAGACCCTGCACGGCCGCCAAGCGTTGAACCTCGACGCGCGGGAACTGGACCTGTACGTGGAATGGGCGGTGAACGAACACCTGATCGTCACGCCGCTGGTAGGTTTGTACAAGCCGCAGAAGGATGCGGACAACGGTGGCAATCAGGTCGGCGGCAACGGCACCAACGTCTACAGCCAGTTGGTGGTGGCGGTTCCGTTCTGACAGCCAACTGCCGCAGGCTGTGATCCTTTGATCTTTCCCTTGGGACTCAAGTGTTGGGGGAAAGATCGCAGCCTCGCTCCGCTCGTCAGCTCCTACGGGGTAGCGATCACCTTGTTTACCTGTGCTGGTGCAACATGGTCTGGATCTGATGGGTCGCCTGCCGGGTGCTTTGCGCCAGCTTGCGCACCTCATCGGCCACCACCGAGAAACCGCGTCCGACCTCACCGGCCCGGGCCGCCTCAATCGCGGCGTTCAAGGCGAGCAGATTGGTCTGGTCGGCGATGCCCTTGATCACCCCTACCACCGTGGCAATCTGGGCGTAGGTCACCTGGTTCTGCTCCAGCATGCGCTGATGGGTGGACTGGGCCGAGCGCTCATCGCTGATATCACGCACCGCACCAATGACCCGGACCAGTTGCCCGTGCGAATCGCGTACCGCCCGCCCGCGCTCGCGGCACCAGATGTAATCCCGGCGCTTGTGGCGCATGCGGTATTCGAAGACATATTCACCGCTGCCCTGGGGACCGAGGATCTCCCGCTCGAATATGGCCATGATCTTTGGCAAGTCATCCGGGTGAGTGATGCCAACCTGGGCATCCCAGCCATCGGGCAAGTCGTCGGGCCCGTAACCCAGCAGCGACCGGAACTGACTGGAAAAGCGCATGGCACTGGCCGGGTGCTGGAGATCACCGTCGACCACGGTAATGTCCCAGCAACCTTCCGTCAGGGTCGACTGCAGCAGCTCCCAGATCTGCGCATCCTGGCGATGTTGCTGCAGTTGCTGGTCGTGTTCGCCCAGACGACGCTCAAGCACCTGCTCGCGCTCGTGGGCTTGCTCCAGTTGCTGGCGAGCCTGGTGCAACGCCTGCTCGCTGTGCTGCCAGCGCAGGGTTTGCGCCTCTACCTGTGCCTCGGCCTGGTGCAACTGCGCAGTGGTGTTCGCCATCTGCCGCGCATGCTGCTCAAGGACGGTCCGCAGGGGCGCATAGGCGTCGAGCGTCGGCGTGCCCTCCGTTTCACCGGCCAGCACACGCTGCACCTGTACGATCAACGCCAGTTTCTGTTTGTTGGTCTGGAGAAACATCGCCCGCCCCTTTGCCTATCAAGTCGAAACCGGATCTGATCGCAAACCGGCCAGGCTGGCTTGTCCCTGCCTGCACGGACCTTGCTCCTGGCTGCCAGCCCCACGGGCTGGCAGCCACAGACATAGCGCACGGCAGGCACAGTCAAGCCGGGCGGTCGTGCCGGGATTACTCTCGGGCTTTCCCTTGTTCGCGATCAGGAAACCCTCATGAGCGATATTGCCCTGCTGCCTCAGGTCGAAGCCTTTCTCGGTCGACGCCACGCCCTGTTCATCGACGGAGGTTATGTCGAAAGCCAGAGCCGCCAGACGCTGGACGTGGTCAACCCCGCCACCGGCCAGGTCATCGCCCAGGTCAGCGACGCCAGCCCCAGCGATATCGATGCGGCGGTGCAGTCGTCCCGTCGCGGCTTCAAGCAGTGGTCCCAAACCGCGCCGGCGGTGCGCGGCCATGTGCTGCTCAAGCTGGCGGACCTGTTGGAGCGCAACCGCGAAGAGCTGGCGCAGATCGAAACCTGCCAGTCGGGGAAGATCATCCACATCTCGCGGGCCTTCGAAGTCGACCAGGCCGCGCACTTCCTGCGTTACTACGCCGGCTGGGCGACCAAGATCAATGGCGAGACGATCACGCCCTCGTTGCCCTCCTTCGCTGGCGAACGCTACACCGCGTTCACCCTGCGCGAACCGGTTGGGGTGGTGGTCGGTATCGTGCCGTGGAATTTCTCCACCATGATCGCCATCTGGAAACTGGCCTCAGCCCTGGTGACCGGTTGCAGCGTCATCATCAAGCCCAGCGAGTTCACCCCCCTGACCATTCTGCGCATCGCCGAACTGGCCATGGAGGCCGGCCTGCCGGCCGGTGCCCTGAATGTGTTGACGGGTGGCGGCCAGGTGGGCAAGGGGCTGATCGAACACCCGGGCACCAACAAGGTTTCATTCACCGGTTCCGTGCCCACCGGCCTGGCGGTGGGCCAGGCGGCCATGGGGGCCGGGTTGACCCGGGCGACCCTGGAGCTGGGCGGAAAGAATGCGGCGGGGTTCCTGCGTGACATCGACCCTGAGGTGGCGGTCAACGGCATCATCGAGGCGGGTTTTCTGCATTCGGGACAAATCTGCGCGGCGGCGGAACGCTTCTTCGTCCACCGCTCGCAGATCGAGTCGATCATGGACAAACTGGCCCAGCGCCTGGGCAAACTCACCATCGGCTCGCCCCTGGACGAACGCACCGAATTCGGCCCGGTAACCAACCGCCAGCACCAGCACAAACTCGCGGAGTTCTTCGCCAAGGCCCGTGCGCAGAACAACACCATCATCCACGGCGGCAAGCTGATCGATGGGCCGGGTTGCTACGTCGAGCCGACCATCATCCTCGCCAATCGCCGCGACGACGCCTTGCTCAACGAAGAAACCTTCGGCCCGATCGCCACGTTCTTTCCTTACGACACTGAGGAGGAACTGCTGGAACTGATGAACGACACGCCCTATGGCCTGAGCGCCAGCCTCTGGACCAACGACCTGGGCAAGGCCCTGCGCATGGTCCCCGCCATCGAAGCCGGCACGGTATGGGTGAACATGCACACCCTGCTCGACCCAGCCGTGCCTTTTGGTGGCAGCAAGTCTTCCGGGGTGGGCCGTGAATTCGGCAGTGCATTCATCGACGACTACACCGAACTGAAATCGGTGATGATCCGCTACTGAGCAACAAAAGGGCTCTGGAGCGACACCCCAGAGCCCTACCCAGCCAAAATCCCCTTTGTGGGAGCGAGCTTGCTCGCG
>NZ_JACNDD010000062.1:0-39021 GCF_017351395.1 Pseudomonas sp. FW305-28 | reverse complement strand
ACGGATTTCAGCTGCCAGCCTCGCCTTGGGACTACTGGGCGATCCGGCCTACGCCGAGGAAATCCAGCCCCTGGAACTGGACGCCATCACCGTGACGTCCGACTACGAATCCCCCACCGGCCCTGTCACGGGCTATCGCGCCACCCGCTCGGCCAGCGCCACCAAAACCGACACTGCCCTGCGCGACATCCCGCAATCGATCAGCGTGATTCCCGCCAGCGTGCTCAAGGACCTGGGCAGCACCAGCGTCGAGCGAGCCTTGGAATATGCCGGCGGTGTGTCGAAGCAGAACAACTTCGGCGGCCTGACGCTCTACGAATACAGCGTGCGCGGCTTCACCACTTCAGAGTTCTACAAGGACGGCTTCAGCGCCAACCGCGGTTATCCGAGCACGCCGGACGCCGCGAACATCGAACGCATCGAAGTGCTCAAGGGCCCGGCTGCCAGCCTGTATGGCCGGGGCGATCCCGGCGGTACGGTGAACATTGTCACCAAGAAACCGCAACCGGAAGCCTTCACCACCCTGCAGACCAGCGCCGGCAGTTGGGACCGCTACCGCACCGCGCTGGACGTCAACACGCCACTGGACACCGAGGGCAACCTGCTGTCGCGGGTCAACCTGGCGGTCGAGGACAACAATAGCTTTCGCGACCATGTCGGCAGCAAACGTGTTTTCATCGCGCCTTCCATCAGTTGGCAGTTGAACCCCGACACCCGGTTGCTGGTGGAAAGCGAAATCGTGCGCCACAGCTCGACATTCGACCGTGGCATTGTCGCCCCGAACAATCGCTGGAGCGGCGTTTCCCGTTCGACCTTTTTGGGCGAACCCAACGACGGCGACATCGACAACCACAACAACATGCTCCAGGCCGCCCTCGAGCATCAGCTCAACGACGCCTGGCAGTTACGCTTGGCCAGCCATTACAAGCAGGGCGAACTCTGGGGCTTCGCTTCCGAGGCGCGCCCGCTGAACGCCGACGGCCACACAGTGAACCGCCGCTACCGCGAGCGCGACAACAATTGGCACGACAGCATCACCCAACTGGAACTGCGCGGCCTGTTCGACCTCGGCCCGTGGCAGCACGAACTGCTGGTCGGCAGCGAATACGAGGACTACCGCAAGAACGAGCGCGTGACCAACATCGCCGGCGCTTACCCCATCGACATCTATCAGCCAGTCTACGGCCAGCCAAAACCCACTGGCACGCCCTCCGGCACAGACTTCTTCGAACATGTGCAAAGCCGCGCACTGAACCTGCAGGACCAGATCATCTTCACTGACAAGCTGCGGGGCATGCTCGGCGTGCGGTATGAGCATTTCGAGCAGAGCATCGACGACCACACCCGCAGTAAAACCAGCCGCCAGCGCCACGACACCCTGACGCACCGAGCCGGCCTGCTGTATCAACTGACACCCGAAGTCGGGTTGTTCGCCAACGCCTCCACCTCGTTCAAGCCCAACAACGGCCTGGATGCCAGTGGCAAGACTTTCGACCCCGAGGAAGGCGTCGGCTATGAAGTGGGGATCAAGAGCGAGTGGTTCGACGATCGCCTGAGCACCACCCTGGCGGCCTTCCATATAGAGAAGGAAAACGTCCTGAGCCCGGTCGCCGGGACCGACTTCAGTCGCGCCATCGGCAAGGCCCGCAGCCAGGGCATCGACCTGCAGGTGACCGGGCAGGTAACCGACGCCGTGCGGGTGATCGGCGCCTATGCCTACATCGATGCCGAAGTGACCAAGGGCGACCAAACCATTCCCACCGGCAGCCGGATCCTCGGCGTCGCCAAACACAGCGGCAGCGTGCTGGGGGTCTACGAATTCCAGGACGGGCACCTGCGCGGTTCGGATGTCGGCGCGGCGCTCACTTACGTCGGCGATCGCTCGGGCGAAGCCGGCAAGGATTTCGAACTGCCGGCCTATCACACCGTGGACCTGCTGGCCCATTACAAGGCCAGCGACGACGTCACCGTGGGCCTGAACCTGAACAACGTCTTCGACGAAAAATACTACGAGCGCGCCTACAGCAACTACTGGGTCACCCCCGGCGAACCACGCAATTTCACCGTCAGTCTTACCCTCGCTCTGTAAAAGGAAAAACGCCATGAAACACCCCAAGACCTTCGCCCTGCTCGGCCTGCTCCTGGCCACACAGGCCTCGGCCCATGGCTTGTGGACCGAACAGCGTCGCGGCAACATCGAAGTGATCTACGGCCATGGTGCCGAAGACAATGCCTTCAAGGCGCAGAAAATCAGCGGTGCCTGGGCCTATGACCTGGGCGGCAAGATGATTCCGGTCACCGTAGAGCGCCTGCCGGACCACGCCCGCCTGCAACCGCTCAAGCCACCGGCCGTGCTGGCGGTGGCGCTGGACAATGGCATGTGGTCCCAGACGGCGGACAAGAAGTGGATCAACGAAGGCCGCAGCAAAGTGCCCGGGGCGATCGAGTCGACCCAGACGTTCAAGTACAGCCTGGCGATCTATGAGCCGGGGGCGAAACTGCCGGCGCTTGCACCGATCAAGTTCGTGATCCTGCCGGAAGTCGACCCGCTGACCGTAGGCCCGGGCCAGTCACTGCCGGTACGGGTGCTGCTGGATGGCAAACCGGCCGCTGGAGTGAAACTGGTGGGCGACTACCGCAGCGCGCCGAACACCGTCTCGACCGAAACCGATGCAGAAGGCCGGGCCAAGGTGCTGGTGCGCAACGAAGGCCTGAATGTGATCGCGGCGCAGATGGAAATTGCGCTCAAGGACAACAAGGACGTGGCCACCCGCGGCGTGTTCACCTCGCTGACCTTCCTGGGCGAACCGCACCACGAGTAGGTTGACTGACACGACGCCATCGCGAGCAAGCTCGCTCCCACAGGGGGTAGGCGGTGAACACATTTTTTGTGAACACCCCACTGTGGGAGCGAGCTTGCTCGCGATGAGGCCGGCACAATCCCCGCAAAGCTCAAGCCGGGGTCAAGCACTCCGGCCCATTGAGCTTCGGATCATTGACCATATTGGCCAATACCCGCTCGCGCAGTGGCGCCGGCTCGCTTGCCAGCAACCCTTGCAAGGCATGCAGCGGTGTCTGCGGGTCGAGCCACAGGCGCTGGCCTTCTTCGTCCAGGATCAACGGCCGGCGCTGCCCCGCCGCCGGCTGGGTGATGACCGCCGTGCTCAGCCACACCTGCTCCTGCACCGGATACGCTTCCCAGATCGCGGCAAAAAACAGCGACGAGCCCTCCCCCGGCGTCAGCCAGTACGGACGCTTGCGTGTGCCGCCGCGCCACTCATAAAAGCCGTTGGCCGGCAGCAGGCAGCGGCGCAGGCGCAAGGCCTCGCGAAACATCGGCTGCTCGGCCACGGTTTCGGCCCGGGCATGGGCCGGGGTGCGGGACAAGTCGGTCAGCCACGGCGGCGTCAGGCCCCAACGCGCCCGAGCCAGCTCGCGCTGGCCCTCGGCGCCGGCCCGTAGCATCAGCACCGAATCGTTGGGCGAAATATTCCACTGGGCCTTCTGATCGGCGGGAAAACCGGGCAGGCCCGCAAAGGTGGGGTTCCAGCGAAACAGGGCATAACGTCCACACATGGGGCAACACGACTCTTGATCGAACGAACGACCGCCAGCCTAACAGACCAGCGTGCCGGGGTAGCTGTCCGGTTCATCGCCGGGCAGCGGCAGCGCGACATTGTACGCGGCGATCAACTCACGGGCGTATTGCGCCTGCTCGTCCTCCACCGCCAGCCCCAGCAGGCCCTGCATGGGCAACTCCCCCGCGCCGCCGAGCAAATCACGCCCCACCAGATGCGCCGTGATGCCTTCGCTCGCAAGCATCCCTTGCAACAACTCGCCTTCCATCAGGTTTTCCAGCTCGTAGATTCGCTGCATGGGCGCCCCATCATTCGTTTTCGCTGAAGACTTCGAGATGCCATTCCTCGCCATGGACCTGCAGCACAAAGGTGATCGGTCGACAGCACACCTGACAGTCCTCGATGTAGGTCTGGTCGCCGCCGGACAAGTCCACGGTTGTCTCCACATCCTCCCCGCAATAGGGACAATCATAATGAGCCTGCTCCAGCATCGCGGTCTCCCAAGTGACTTGTGCGTATAATCGCCGGTCTATTTGCAGGGCTATTTTCGTCTGGCTTATCTTCCAGGCCGTGCCCCGTCGTTTTTTCGATCGAACCTTTACTTACCCTAGCCGTTTCCAACAAGAGAGCATGATGGGCGAATTCGATGCCATCCGACCTTACGACGACAGCGAAGTCCCAGCGGTGCTGGCACGGCTGCTCGGCGACAAGGCGTTTCTAGATATCCTCACCCACTTCCGCTTCCCACGCCTGGCCGGCGCCTTCGGCTGGATGCTCAAACCCCTTATAGCGCAAAGATTGCGCCGTGAGTTCGCCGGTGTGACGTCGGTCGCCACTTTGCAGGACAAGGTGGAGTTCTACGTCGACCACACCATCGAGCGCGCCACCGATGGCGTGACCTACACCGGCGTGGAGCAATTCAAGTCCGGCAGCGCGTACCTGTTCATCGCCAACCACCGCGATATCGTGATGGACCCGGCCTTCGTCAACTACGCCGTATACCACGCCGGCCTGCCGACGCCGCGCATCGCCATTGGCGACAACCTGCTGCAAAAACCTTTTGTCAGCGACCTGATGCGCCTGAACAAGAGCTTCATCGTGCACCGCTCCATCACCGGACGGCGGGAAAAAATGGCGGCGTACCAGTTGCTGTCGGCGTACATCAACCATTCGATCCGCAACGACTGCGCCTCGATCTGGATCGCCCAGGCCGAAGGGCGGGCCAAGGACGGCGACGACCGGACCGAATCGGCGATCCTCAAGATGTTCCACATGAGCCGCAAGGACGAGCCGTTCGGCGAAGTGATCCAGTCGCTGAACCTCACGCCGGTGTCGATCAGCTACGAATACGACCCGTGCGACCAGGCCAAGGCCCGCGAGTTGTACATCCGCGCCACCACCGGCACCTACACCAAGGCACCGGGCGAGGACGACGTGAGCATCGCCAAAGGCATCACCGGCTACAAGGGCCGGGTCCACGTGAACTTCGCCGCGCCCATCACCGAGCTGTTCGAGGACACCAAGCAATTGGCCCTGGAAATGGACCGGCAGATTCTCGGCGGCTACCGCCTGTTCCCGGTGCATTACCTGGCTTACGCCCAATGGGCCGACGCCGACCCGCAGTTGCAGGTGCCGACGGCGGCCGAAGTGTTTGGTGCCGATGAATTGGCCAAGGCCCAGGAAGAATGGCAGCGCCGGCTGGACGCTTGCCCGCCGGAACACCGGCCGTTCCTGGTGCTGCAATATGCGACGCCGGTGCGTAATCAGTATCGGGTCAAGGCCGGGTTGGCGCTTTAAGCGACAGGTCTGAGGACACAGGGTCTCTGTGGCGAGGGAGCTTGCTCCCGCTCGATTGCGCAGCAATCGCAAAACGGGCTTGCGGTTAGTCAGAGCCTTGGGGCTGACCGTTCAAGAGGGGGCTGCTTCGCAGCCCAGCGGGAGCAAGCTCCCTCGCCACAAAAGCACCTTTGCCTGGCGGCCCTCGCTTGCGCTGCAAGCGCCCTCGCCACGGCTACGCAGTCAGAACTGCGTACTGATCCACGACACCAGCAACGCCAGCGCCAGGCAGCCAAAGCCGAACCGATAGAAAAACCGGTTCATGCGCTGGGTGGCCAGGTCCAGCAGTGCTTCGAAGCGCTCCTCGCCATTGCCATTGCGTGCTTGCAGGCAGGCTCGCGCCCGTTGTTCACGGCGACGCGTCGCGTGCAATACCCAGCCGCCCGGGCAGGCAAACAGCAACGCGAGCAGGTTGATCAGTTTGGCGGGGTGGGCGGCGAACAACGAAAACAGATGCAGCGACATCACGAACCTCAAGCGAAAAACGGACAGGACAGACACGCCCGGTAGCCTACGAACAGGGCGCGGATTCTACCGAAAGCCTGCCGTCCTGCACCGTTTTTTCCGACCAGTAACGACCGGCTGGGATAATGGCCTGGTGACTTCGTGGCGAGGAAGCTCGCTCCCGCTGGACTGCGCAGCAGTCCCAAAAAAAGCTTGCACGATTAACCTGACACACCGAGACGCTAGTCGGGGGCTGCTACGCAGCCCAGCGGGAGCAAGCTCCCTCGCCACAGGCTCCGCAATCAATCCTCGGGTTAATTTCCCCCGTCACGGTTTCGTCATCTGAATAGGCCACTCTGTCGCCCTTCAAACCCGCACGGAACCCGTCATGCTGCACGCCGAAAACCAGGATCGCCTCTATCTCATCAGCCCAAGCGACGAACAACAGAACCTCGTCGACAGCCTGTCCTTCAATGTGCAGGACCGCCATTGGCTGGTGTACTGCGCCCTCGGCGGCCATCAACATGCCGACCTGCCTGAAACAGACCTGCTGACCGGGATCAGCGTGCTGGAATTCTATTCCCAGGCCGCCTGAAAAAACTGTGGGAGCGAGCTTGCTCGCGATAGCGGTGGATCAGCCGACATCAAGATGGCTGACACGCTGCTATCGCGAGCAAGCTCGCTCCCACAGGGGTTACAGGACTTAATGCTTACTCAGCCAGCACCTGGCCAATGGTCGGGTCCTTGAACAGCCGGGTCAGGGCATCGCTCAATACGTCACTGACCAGCTTGGTGTTGGTGTCCTGGTTGGGCGCCATGCCGAAGCGCTGATCCAGGGACGCACCGTAACGACCACTGTAGCGGCGGTTGGCGTTCTGCACGTCGGAGCGGAAGGTCGCGCCGATGGTGGCTTCGGTCACATACATGCCTTCCTTGGGCGACTGATACTTGAGCTCAGCCAGGGTCACGGTCAGTTGCGGTGCATTCAAGGCATTGGCGGTCGGCGTGAAGCCCAGCAAACGCACCGCGGCTTCAGCCTGGGCCTGCAGCTTGGGCAGGATCTGCGCACCCTGCACCGTGATCACGCTGGTTTCCGGGTACAGCCCGCCACGGGTGCCGAGCGTCGGCGACGGACGACCGTCCACGACCCGCACCACCACCGGCTGGCCACGACCCACAGGCGCCAGTTGGGCATTGAGCTTGGGCTCCGGGTTAAGTTGTTGCGGGCTGTGGGCGCAGCCGACGAGGGTCAGACTGGTCACAGCGATCAAACCGAACAACAGGCGTTGCAACATGCTCTTCTCTCCAGAATCGGGCACAAACAGGCCGGCAGTATAGCGGTGCGCCATCGCCGTGAACTAGCGTCGCACGATGAATACTGAAATGTCTGACACGGGCCGTGATTGCCGGTTCCTGTCACCCCATTGTCACGGTCCTTACACCGGCATGTCATGGCCCGCTGTCAGGCTTGCTCCAAGCTCCCTGACCCGGTATTCGCTCATGCGCTTCCTCATTTCCCTGTTCACCCCGCGTCCCCATCACCGCAGCTTCGCCCTGCTCGATCGCAACGGCCGTTGCCAGGCCTTCAAGCAGTGCAGCCTGCAACCCATGGGCGAGGGCTGGGTGGAAATCGACGAAATCCGCCTCAACTGGTTGCACCAGCCATTGCCCGCCAGCGCCCGCGTGCAACCGCTTCGTGCCCGCGCACGCAACCGGCAACTGTTGACCATCTGACCGGACGGCTAATAAAAGTCATTAAACACGACCATTTCCCTGCGTTTCTTCGATACAATCTCCCCCCGATTATAAGGACGTCTCCTGATCGGGCCTCGCAACACCGCTGATGCGCTGGTATTGGCACCCCGCACCGCCCACAGAGAGCCGCCCACACAGATCGAGTGAAGCTGGCGCGCTTGCTGTTCTCCAGGCAAATCACCACTTTTCGCGAATCTGCAGAGCTGTCATTACGCTCGGTCACTGAGCTGTCTGCCTGTTTTGCCTGTCATGTACTCCATGGGGGCAACCAAACCGGGCACGGTGCCAGGCTGGGACAGCCCTTTTTTGAGGTTCACGTCTTCAAAAGAGCGTGAAAAAACGGGTTTTCACAACTTCACGAGAGTGTGGCGAGCAAATGAAGAGTTTTGCGTCTGAACAAGCACCATTAGCGTCTGAAACAGCCCAACGACACAGGACCGGATATCGCTCAAGAACCGGCGCCTGAAGCCTGTCCGCTACGGATTTGGTTGCACGAACGGATGTCTCGGCCATAAGTCGAATTGCCTGCCCGGCGCTTAAATGAGTTCATGTGACTCTTGAGGCCAGGCTGCATGCATCCGCAGTAGGTGCGAAAAATTGCGAAGATTCGGACATGGCGATCCTGGCCATGGATAACTGGGGCGCAACTGACCTGCCCCGCCACTCCTGGCCGCTATGCCGACAATTTGGTGCTGCAGATTTTGGAGACGCGTTAAATGGCGCATAACGAAGCAGTCGATGTAGTTCTGGTAGGGGCCGGCATCATGAGTGCCACCCTGGCCGTGCTGCTCAAGGAGCTCGACCCCGCGATCTCGCTGGAAGTCGTCGAGCTGATGGACTCCGGTGCCGCGGAGAGTTCCAACCCGTGGAACAACGCCGGTACCGGCCACGCCGGGCTGTGTGAGCTCAACTACACGCCCCAGGCGGCCGACGGTACGGTCGACATCAAGAAAGCCGTGCACATCAACACCCAGTTCGAAGTGTCGAAGCAGTTCTGGACGTACCTGACCCAGAAAGGCACGTTCGGCTCCTCCAAGTCCTTCATCGCCCCGGTGCCACACCTGAGTTTCGTACAGGGTGACAAAGGCGTGGCGTTCCTGAAGAAGCGCTTCGAGCTGATGCGCCAGCATCACGCCTTCGCCGACATGGAATACACCGAAGATAAAGGCCAGATGGCCGAGTGGATGCCGTTGATGATGCCTGGCCGGCCGGACGATGAAGTCATCGCCGCCACCCGCGTCATGAACGGGACCGACGTCAACTTCGGCGCCCTGACCAATCAGTTGCTCAAGCACCTGACCAGCGCCCCGGACACCCAGGTCAAATACTGCAAGCGCGTCACCGGCCTCAAGCGCAACGGCAGCGGCTGGACCGTGAGCATCAAGGACGTCAATTCCGGCAGCACCCGCGAAGTCGACGCCAAGTTCGTGTTCCTCGGTGCCGGCGGCGCGGCCTTGCCGCTGCTGCAAGCCTCGGGCATCGAGGAAAGCAAGGGCTTCGGTGGCTTCCCGGTCAGCGGCCAGTGGCTGCGTTGCGACAACCCGGAAGTGGTCAAGCACCATCAGGCCAAGGTCTACAGCCAGGCCGCCGTGGGCTCGCCGCCAATGTCGGTGCCGCACCTGGACACCCGCGTGGTCGACGGCAAGAAATCCCTGCTGTTCGGACCATACGCCGGTTTCACCACCAAGTTCCTCAAGCACGGTTCGATCATGGACCTGCCGCTGTCGGTACGCGCCGGCAACATCGGCCCGATGCTGGCCGTGGCCCGGGACAACATGGACCTGACCAAGTACCTGATCAGCGAAGTGATGCAGTCCATGGAGCAGCGCCTGGAATCCCTGCGTCGCTTCTACCCCGAGGCGAAAGCCGAAGACTGGCGCCTGGAAGTGGCCGGCCAACGGGTGCAGATCATCAAGAAAGACCCGAAGAAAGGTGGCGTCCTGCAGTTCGGCACCGAACTGGTGGCGGCCAAGGACGGCAGCCTCGCCGCCCTGCTCGGCGCATCGCCGGGTGCTTCGGTGACCGTATCGATCATGCTGGAGCTGATCGAGCGCTGCTTCCCGGACAAGGCCAAGGGCGAGTGGGCTGGCAAGCTCGCAGAGATTTTCCCGGCCCGGGAAAAAGTGCTGGAAACCGACGCGGCGCTGTATCGCAAGATCAACGCGCAGAACAACATTGCGTTGGAGTTGGTTGAAGACAGCAAGGCTCAAAGTTACGCCTGACACCTTGCCGCTAATATAAAAAAGCCTCCCGTGCAGACGGGAGGCTTTTTTATTTCCTCGGTGTTAGTTCATGCTGAATTTGACGCGTGTTCCACCGTGACTCACATAGTCGTCATCATCTTCAACATAAAACAATTCAGCGACACAGTAACCCGCCGGCTCCGCCTTGACCCAGCGATGATAAGGCATTGCCTCTTTATCACTGCCCGGTGCCCTTGCGACATGTCCAAAGCTGAAATGACAGGTTCGGCTGCCTTGCGTATAGCTGAAGGCCTCTCGCTCGGCGCGTGACTGGGGCAGGTAGTAGGTTAATTCCTGGCTCTCGCCCGGGTTTATCGAAAAGCTGTGGCCTGCATTGGCCGGATTCTGCGTCCAGGTAAAATCTCTGCCGGGAACGATGACGGCGGCGGTTGCGTTATGGACTTCGACATTGACAATTTCATCCCGCGCACAGGAAGCGGAACTTGCCAGACACGCCGCCAGGGACAACAACACCCCGGCGACAAACTTCTTTTGATCTTCCATGATGAATAAAGCTCCATTTAAACGATGACGTCAAAGCCACTTGGCTTCGGCGCAAAAGTAATGGAAATTCAAATAAAACAAAACAGCCCGAATGGTGACATAACCTTTCGGAGCAACTTGCAGAAGAAGAGATTAGTTGCGATCAGCCCAAACGAGTCAACGCTCCGAAGAGCGTTGACAGGGGTTCAACTCAGCGGCGCGCCTTGTTGATCAATTCGATGTATTCCTCGGCATTGCGCTGGTCCTGGATCAGCGCAACGAAATCGTTGCCGTGCTCATCCTTGCCGTCGAGGTCATGGCCGGCCTCGACGAAGAACGTCAAGAAACGCTCGAAATCGTCGACCCGCAGGCCACGGTAGGCCTTGATCAGTTTGTGCAATGAAGGCGAAGTGGCATCGACCGGCTCGAAATTGAGGAACAGCTTGATCTGCTCATCGCCAATCTCGTCGCCAATCACTTGTTTCTTGTCTTTACGCATTGCCGGCTCCAACTCGCACAATTCACGGGGGCGGGCAGTTTACCCCCGGCAGGCCTCGGGGCTCAACGCGGGCGTTCGATGCCGGTGTGCAGGTCGGCCCAGATATGGCCGTTGGCGTAGGTGAGGAACTGCACGTAGACCGTATTGTTGCGCAACAGGTCGATGACCACCCGGTACTGGGCCTGTGGATAAGACAGTGTCAGGGTCTTGCTCGCCTCGTCGAAGGCCGGTTTCTTCAAGCTTTTGCTTTCGCCGTCGAAGTTGAGGATCACCTGGCTGATGGTCGCCCCCTTGTTCAAGGACTTGCCCTTGAGACGGACCAGCAAGGGCGAAGTGACCGGGATCGGTTGCTGGTTGGACTGGCGCTGGTTACCCAGCACCACCGAATACTCGGTCACTTGCAGCAACTGCTGCTGTTCGGGCTGTTCCTGGCGCACCACCAGGTCATCCGGCGGCAGGAACTGGCTGTGCATCGGCGCGGCCACGGCCGTCAAAGGCAGGCTGGCGATCAACAGTGAAGTGGCGCAGCGGCGGATCGATACACGCATGACAACCTCCAGAATCTTGGCCGGGCACTCTAGCATGAGCACGGACAGTAAAAATAAGCGATCCGGATCAATACATCCGGACAGCGGGCGCGGCATACTCAAAGAGGCCATCAGCATCGATATCACTGATGCATGCCTTTGTGGCGAGGGAGCTTGCTCCCGCTGGGTGGCGCAGCCGCCCCAGAATATTGCGAGCGCTACGCACTCGAGCGGGAGCAAGCTCCCTCGCCACGGGGCCAGTGCCAGCCCCCCTTGCGAGGAGTATTCATGGCTTTCTCCGCACCACCGTTATTCGCCGCCTGGCGCCAGACCTGGCGTGCCGGCTACACCCTGGAACGCCTGCGCGGCGATCTGGTGGCCGGGCTGACCGTCGGCATTATCGCCATCCCCCTGGCCATGGCCCTGGCGATTGCCGTCGGCGTGCCGCCGCAGCACGGTCTGTACACGGTGTTGGTGGCGGCACCGCTGATCGCCCTCACCGGCGGCTCGCGCTTCAACGTGAGCGGGCCGACGGCGGCGTTCGTGGTGATCCTGCTGCCCATCACCCAACAATACGGCCTGGGCGGCCTGCTGCTGTGTACCATGCTCGCCGGCCTGATCTTGATCGCCCTGGGCCTGATACGCGCCGGCCGCCTGATCCAGTACATTCCCTATCCGGTCATCCTCGGCTTCACCGCGGGCATCGGCGTGGTCATCGCCACGTTGCAACTGAAGGATCTGCTGGGGCTGACCACTGCCGGCCAAGCCAAACACTACATCGAACAGCTGGGCGAATTGATCGTGGCGCTGCCCGGTGCCCGTCTGGGTGATGGGGTCATCGGGGCCGTGTGCCTGGCGGTGCTGATTGTCTGGCCGCGCTGGGTGCCACGGGTGCCCGGGCATCTGGTGGCGCTGCTGGTGGGCACGTTGCTGGGGCTGGCGATGGAGCGCGGCGGATGGCCGATCGCGACGCTGGGCGAACGTTTCAGCTACGTCGTCGATGGCATCGCTCACCCGGGCATCCCACCCTTCCTACCCAGCTTCGACTGGCCCTGGAACCTGCCGGACAGCCAGGGACGTCCGTTGATCCTGTCCTATGACCTGATCCGCCAATTGCTGGCGCCCGCCTTTGCCATCGCCATGCTCGGTGCCATCGAATCACTGTTGTGCGCGGTGGTGGCGGACGGCATGACCGGCAGCAAGCACGATCCCAATGCCGAACTGATGGGCCAGGGCCTGGGCAACCTGGTGGCGCCGCTGTTCGGTGGCATCACCGCCACCGCCGCCATTGCCCGCAGCGCCACCAATGTGCGCAGTGGCGCCTTTTCACCGCTGGCGGCGATCATCCACAGCCTCGTGGTGCTGGTGGCGATTGTGCTGCTGGCGCCGCTGTTCAGTTACTTGCCCATGGCCGCACTGGCCGCGCTGCTGGTGATGGTCGCCTGGAACATGAGCGAAGCCGGGCATGTGCTGCACACCCTGCGCATCGCCCCGCGCAGCGACGTGCTGGTGCTGCTGACCTGCCTGGGCCTGACGGTGCTGTTCGACATGGTCCTGGCTGTCGCCGTCGGCCTGCTGCTGGCCGCCGGGCTGTTCATCAAGCGCATGAGCGAACTGACCGACAGCGCCGAGTTGCCGCGCCATTTTCACCAGGCCCTGCTGGACATGCCCGAGCACGTTCGCTGCTACGCCATTCGTGGACCGTTGTTCTTTGGCGCGGCGGAAAAAGCCCTGGATGTGCTGCGCCGGTTCGACCCGGGCGTTCGGGTGGTGGTCGTGGAAATGAGCGCCGTGCCCATGCTGGACATGACCGCGCTGGCTGCGCTGGAAAATATCCTGAAGGATTACCGCAAGCACGGCATCGGCCTGATCCTGGTGGCGACCGCGCCCAGGGTGCGCCTGAAACTGCGCCGCGCCGGCATTCATCGCGAACAGCGGCAATTGGCCTATGTGCAGACCCTGGAGCAGGCGCGGGTCAAGAGTGAGCAGTGGTTGGCCGGCGGCAGCACCGCTCATCCAAAACTTGCTTGAACGGTGGCGAGGGAGCTTGCTCCCGCTGGGCTGCGCAGCAGCCCCAATTGCAGGTGGGTGCCAAGCACCCAAGCGGGAGCAAGCTCCCTCACCACAAAAGCTCCGTGCCGGCGACTGATTCGGTGCTCAGTCGAACTGAGCACGCATCCAGGCCTGGTACTCGGCCACGCCTGGCTCGCCTTCGCGGGGCGCCCAGTGGGCCAGTTCGCCCTCGCCCACGGGCCGGTAGGGACCGGCCTTGCATTCGAACATCAGGCTGTCGGCTTCCAGCACCACCAACCCGTGATACACGCCAGAGGGCAGGTCGACGCCGAGGCAATCGCCACCGGCCTGCAGGATGCGCTTGTCCACCACCGCACCGGCTTCGTCGAAAATCAACACCCCCAGCCGCCCCTTGAGCACCAGCAAGGTTTCCGCCTTATCGGCGCTCAGGTGGCGGTGCGGCGGGACGTAGGTGCAAGGCTGCAAGCCAACCGCCATGCGGTGGCACGGTTCATCCATCTCATGGAAGTTATGGTGCTGGCGTCCGCGAGGACTGGCCGCGGCTTTCTCGGCCAATTCATCGAACAACGCTTGTTCCAGGAAACTTGGCCGAGTCATCGATTACATCCCCTTGACGGCGAAAATGCCATTGGCGTTGCGCCAGTAACCTTTGTAGTCCATGCCGTAGCCGAAGATGTAGCGGTCGATACACGGCAGGCCGACGAAATCGGCTTTCAAGTCCGGCCGCGCCTTGCGGTCGTGGTCCTTGTCGATCAGCACGGCGGTGTGCACGGCGCGGGCGCCGGCGTGTTTGCAGAAGTCGATGATCGCGCCCAGGGTGTGACCTTCGTCGAGGATGTCGTCGATGATCAGCACGTCGCGGTCGATGAACGAGACTTCCGGCTTGGCTTTCCAGAACAGGTCGCCACCGCTGGTTTCGTTGCGATAACGCGTCGCGTGCAGGTAGGACGCTTCCAGGGGGAAGTTCAGACAGGTCAGCAGCTTGCCGGAGAAAATCAGCCCGCCGTTCATGACGCAGAACACCACCGGATTGGCATCGGCCAGTTGCTCGTTGATTTGCGCACCGACACGGGCGATGGCCGCTTCGACTTCGGCTTCGGTGTACAGGCAGTCAGCCTCTCGCATGATTTGACGGATATGCTCGAGATCAGCGGACATGGCGCTCTCCAGGGGGGGCAGGGTTCGGAAAAGCCGGCAAAGGTACGCATCCCGCCCGGCCAGATCAAGCGTTTGTGGACTAACGTTCTGTATTGTCTATAGGACAACACCCTCGGATAGATTAATCTAGGCCGGTTTTTTTGCCCGCCGCCGGAGCCTTCCCCATGCCCATCCTCGAGATCCGCCATCCGCTGATCAGACACAAACTCGGCCTGATGCGCCGCGCCGATATCAGCACGAAGAACTTCCGTGAACTGGCCCAGGAAGTCGGTGCCCTGCTCACCTACGAAGCCACCAAGGACCTGCCGCTGGAGTCCTACGAAATCGACGGCTGGGCCGGTACGGTCCAGGTCGAGAAAATCGCCGGCAAGAAGATCACCGTGGTGCCGATCCTGCGCGCCGGCATCGGCATGCTCGAAGGCGTACTGAGCCTGATCCCGGGGGCGAAGGTCAGCGCCGTGGGCGTGGCTCGCAACGAGCAGACCCTGCAAGCCCACACCTACCTGGAAAAACTGGTGCCGGAAATCGACGAGCGCCTGGCGATGATCATCGACCCGATGCTCGCCACCGGCAGCTCCATGGTCGCCACCATCGACCTGTTGAAAAAGGCCGGTTGCCGGGAGATCCGCGCCATGGTGCTGGTCGCCGCTCCGGAAGGCATCAAGGCCGTGCAGGACGCCCACCCGGACGTGACCATCTACACCGCGTCCATCGACCAGAAACTCAACGAGCATGGCTACATCATCCCGGGCCTGGGCGATGCCGGCGACAAGATCTTCGGCACCAAGCAGAAGGACGCTTGAGCATGCAGGATGAGTTCAACGATCCGCTCTGGCGCCAGGTCCTGTCCGGCGCGCAGATGCTGTTCGTCGCCTTCGGCGCGCTGGTATTGATGCCGCTGATCACCGGGCTGGACCCTAACGTGGCGCTGTTCACCGCCGGCCTGGGAACGATCCTGTTCCAAGTCGTCACCGGGCGCCAGGTACCGGTGTTCCTGGCCTCGAGCTTTGCCTTCATCACCCCGATCATCCTCGCCAAGGGCCAGTTCGGCCTGGCCGCGACCATGGGTGGGGTGATGGCGGCGGGTTTCGTCTACACCTTCCTGGGCCTGGCGGTGAAGATCAAGGGCACCGGGTTCATCGACCGGCTGCTGCCGCCAGTGGTCATCGGTCCGGTGATCATTTCCATCGGCCTGGCCATGGCGCCGATTGCCGCCAACATGGCAATGGGCAAGGCCGGTGACGGCACCGAGCTGATTCATTATCAGACCGCGATGATGATCTCGATGCCGGCCCTGCTCACCACCCTGATCGTGGCGGTGTTCGGCAAGGGCATTTTCCGCCTGGTGCCGATCATTTCCGGCGTGCTGGTGGGCTTTGCCATGGCGTTTTTCTTCGGGGTCGTGGACACCGCGAAAATCGCCGCCGCCCCCTGGTTCGCCCTGCCAGCCTTCACCGCGCCGGAGTTCAATTGGCAGGCGATCCTGTTCATCGTGCCGGTCGCCCTGGCACCGGCCATCGAGCACATCGGCGGCGTGATTGCCGTGGGCAGCGTGACCGGTCGCGACTACCTGAAGAAACCCGGCCTGCACCGCACCCTGCTCGGTGACGGTATTGCCACCACCGCCGCCGGCCTGTTCGGTGGCCCGCCCAACACCACCTACGCCGAAGTGACCGGCGCGGTGATGCTGACCAAGAACTACAACCCGAAGATCATGACCTGGGCGGCGATCTTTGCCATCAGCCTGGCGTTCATCGGCAAGTTCGGCGCGCTGCTGCAAAGCATCCCGGTGCCGGTGATGGGCGGAATCCTGTGCCTGTTGTTCGGTTCGATTGCGGCGGTGGGCATGAACACGCTGATCCGCCACAAGATCGACCTGGGCGAGGCGCGCAACCTGGTAATCGTTTCGGTGACGCTGGTGTTCGGCATCGGCGGCGTGCTGGTGGGCACCGGCACCGGCCCGGACGACTTTGGCCTCAAAGGCATCGCGTTGTGCGCGGTGGTGGCGATCGCGCTGAACTTGCTGCTGCCGGGCAATGACGGCTGGAAGCAGAAAAAGGCGGATGAGCCGCTACTGTGACTCAAGCTTGAAGGCTTTGTTGTCGGCCTGATAGCCATCGCGAGCGAGCTCGCTCCCACAGTGGGTCTCGAGTGGTCACAACATTTGTGTCCACCACAGATTCCATGTGGGAGCGAGCTTGCTCGCGATGAGGCCCTTGAACCTTACAACGCGATCGGAGCCCGTTCGCAGAGAGTACTCAACGCCTGCGCCCACTGCGGCTCATCATTGAGGCAAGGCACCAGCACCAACTCCTCCCCCCCTGCCGCGCGGAACTGTTCACGGCCGCGATCGCCGATTTCCTCCAGGGTTTCAATGCAGTCGGCCACGAACGCCGGGCACATCACCAGCACTTTCTTCACGCCGCTTTGGGCCAGTTCCTCCAGGCGCGCCTCGGTGTAGGGTTCGATCCACTTGGCACGCCCCAAGCGCGACTGGAACGACACCGACCATTTGCCATCCGCCAGCCCCATGCGTTGGGCAAACAGTTCGGCAGTGCGGATGCATTGCGCGCGGTAACAGGTCGCCATGACCTCCGGCGGCGCGTTCTTGCAGCAGTCGGCATCCTTGAAGCAATGAAATCCCGTCGGGTCGAGCTTGGTCAGGTGGCGTTCCGGCAAGCCGTGGAAACTCAACAACAGATGATCGTGTTCCTGCATCAGGTACGGCTTGGCGCTGGTCACCAGGGCATCGAGGTATTCGGGCTGATCGTAGAACGGTTGGAGGATCGAAAACTGCACATTGAGTTTCTTTTCCCGCACGACCCGCTTGGCCTCCTCGATCACCGTGGTCACGGTGCTGTCGGCGAACTGCGGATACAACGGCGCCAACGTGATCTTCTTGTGACCCTGACTCGCCAGCCGTACCAGCGCCGACTCAATGGACGGCTCGCCATAACGCATCGCCAGCTCCACCGGGCCCTGGGTCCACTGCGCGATCATGGCCTGTTGCAGCCGGCGACTGAGCACCACCAGCGGCGACCCCTCTTCCCACCAGATCGAGGCGTAGGCGTGGGCCGACTGCTCGGGACGCCGAATCAGGATCAGCGACACCAGCAAACGCCGCACCGGCCATGGCAGGTCGATGACATACGGGTCCATCAGGAACTGATTGAGGTAGCGGCGCACATCGGCCACCGAGGTGGAGGCAGGCGAACCCAGATTCACCAGAAGCAACGCGTGATCGGTCATGCAACGTCCTATTTCAAAGGCGGCTGGACAAGTCTTCCAGGGCCGCAGGCAAATCAGTGAATCGGAATGTGAAACCCGCCGCCTGCAATCGGGCCGGCGTGGCGCGCTGGCCGCCGAGCAACAGCAAGGACAATTCCCCCAGCGTGACCTTCAGCGCAAGCTCCGGCATCGGCACCACGGCCGGCCGGTGCAATACGCGCCCCAGGGCCTTGGCAAAATCGCGGTTGCGCACCGGGTTCGGCGCGCACGCATTATAAGGACCGCTGGCATCGGTGCGGTGCAGAAGAAAATCAATCAGGGCGATTTGATCGTCAATGTGAACCCACGGCATCCACTGCCGACCATTGCCGATACGCCCGCCCAGCGCCAGCTTGAATGGCAACAGCAGCCGCGACAAAAAGCCGCCCTCGGCGGACAGGACCAGACCGGTACGCACCAACACCACGCGCAGGCCCAAGGCCTCGGCCCGTTGCGCGGTTTCTTCCCAGGCGATGCACAACTGGCTGGCGAAATCTTCGCTCACCGGTCCCGATTCCTCGGTCAATTCACGCTCGCCACCGTCGCCGTACCAGCCCACCGCGGAACCGGAAATCAGCACCTGCGGTTTCTGCTCGCAACGCTCCAGCCACGCCAGCAGAACTTCCGTCAACGTGATACGACTGCTCCACAACAACATCTTGCGTTTATGGCTCCAGGGACGGTCGGCGATGGGGGCGCCGGCGAGGTTGACCACCGCGTCCACCGGCTCGTGGATTTCGTCGAGCTTGGCCACGCCCCGCACCGATGTCCCGCAGATTTTCGCCACCTCTTCGGGTCGGCGACTCCATACCGTCAGGCGATGCCCCTGCTGCAACCAGAGACGGCAGAGCTGACGTCCGATCAAACCAGTACCGCCGGTCAGCAATATGTGCATGAGATGTTCCTCGAATCGCGTTTTACCCGGCCCATTAGTCTATTTTTATAAGCAGGGATTTTTCGTATCGGACGGGGTCTGTGTTTAACAATAGGACAACCTGTCCAAACGCGAACGGTAAAACTTATACCAAAAACCCGAATTGTACAGGTTTAAACGACGGCGTAGTCTGTACAGAAAGGTAAACGAGGCCCTCATGACTGTACCTATCGCGATCATCGGCACCGGCATCGCCGGACTTTCAGCCGCCCAGGCCCTGACGGAGGCCGGGCATATCGTTCAACTCTTCGATAAAAGCCACGGCAGTGGCGGACGCATGTCGAGCAAGCGCAGCGACGCTGGCGCACTGGACATGGGCGCGCAGTACTTCACTGCCCGCGATCGCCGCTTCGTCACCGAGGTCCAGCGCTGGCAAGCCAACGGCTGGGCCGCGGAATGGAACCCGCAGCTCTACAACTTCCAGAATGGGCAACTGAGCCCATCGCCGGACGAACAGACTCGCTGGGTCGGCACCCCGCGCATGAGCGCCATCACCCGCGCCTTGCTCGACAAGCTGCAGGTGCAGTTTTCCTGCCGGATCACCGAGGTGTACCGCGGCCAGGAGCATTGGCATCTGCAGGACGCGGAAGGTTTCACCCACGGCCCCTTCGGCCACGTGGTGATCGCCACGCCCGCGCCCCAGGCCACCGCATTGCTGGCGGCCGTACCGAAGCTGGCCGCCGTGGCGGCCGGCGTGAAGATGGACCCGACCTGGGCTGTGGCCCTGGCCTTCGAAGCCCCGCTGGATACGCCCATGGAGGGCTGCTTCGTACAGGACAGCCCCCTGGACTGGCTGGCGCGCAACCGCAGCAAACCGGGACGCGACAGCAAGCTCGACACCTGGGTACTGCACGCCACCAGCGACTGGAGCCGGCAGCACATCGACCTGTCCAAGGAAGCGGTGATCGAACACCTGCACGGTGCGTTCGCCGAACTGCTGCACAGCGCGATGCCCGCACCGAGCTTCAGCGTGGCCCATCGCTGGCTCTATGCCCGCCCCGCCGGCAGCCATGAATGGGGCGCCCTGGCCGATGCCGACCTGGGGCTGTACGTGTGCGGTGACTGGTGCCTGTCCGGCCGAGTCGAAGGCGCATGGCTCAGCGGCCAGGAGGCTGCACGCCGCCTGCACGCAAGCCTGCAATAGATCGCGTCCCCCATCGCTCCTCGCTGCTGTCGAAAGAGACAGCAGCCTGCCCGCGGCACCCACTGACGTCGCCCAGCCCCTCGATGAATCCGGTTGACTTGTGTGCATTCGGACCTATGATGAAAATATTGTACATAAATATAAATTTGTACAAGATTAACCCATCAGAGGTCGCCCATGCCCAGCGCAGCCATCGCCAAACCCAGAATCGCCATCAGCGCCTGCCTGATGGGTGCCGAAGTTCGCTTCAACGGCGGGCACAAGCAATCGTCGTTGTGCAGCCGCACCCTCATCGATTACTTCGATTTCGTGCCGGTGTGCCCCGAAGTCGCCATCGGCCTGGGCATTCCCCGGGAGCCGATTCGCCTGGTGGGCAATCCTGAACACCCCGAGGCGCTCGGTACGGTGAATCGCGACCTCAACGTGACCCGGCCATTGGCCGACTATGGGCAGCAGATGGCCGGGGAACTGGATGACCTCTGCGGCTACATCTTCATGCAGAAATCGCCGTCCTGCGGACTGGAGCGGGTCAAGGTCTATGACCACAACGGTGTCCCCCAGGAAGGCGGCGGACGCGGTATCTATGCCCAGGCCTTTTGCGAACGCCATCCCGATCTGCCGGTGGAGGAAGACGGTCGCCTCAACGACCCGGTACTGCGGGAGAACTTCCTGACCCGGGTGTTTGCCTATGCCGCCTGGCAACCCTTGCGCCGCCAGGGCCTGACCCGGCGCGACCTGATCGAATTCCACTCACGCTACAAATACCTGCTCATGGCTCACAACCCCGAACAGTACAAGGCCCTGGGCAAACTGCTGGGTGACATGGGCAAGGCCGACCCCAATGAACTGGGTCCACGCTACTTCAGTGCATTGATGGCCGCCTTGAAGAAATGCGCCACTCGCCGCACCCACACCAATGTGCTGCAACACCTGAGCGGTTACCTCAAGCGTGCCATCGACTCCGACGACAAGCAGGAGGTACAGCATCTCATCGGGCAGTACCGCCTCGGCATCGTGCCCTTGGTGGTGCCGCTGACATTGCTCAAGCATCACCTGCGCCAGCACCCCGATCCTTACCTGGCACAGCAGGTCTACCTGCAGCCGCACCCGGAAAACCTCAGTTTGCGAAACGCCATTTGATGAACAACGACCCCGATTCCAGCGCCCGCGAAGACCTGGGGGCCGACTTTGCCAAGGCCTTGGCGCAAGGCTGGTTACCCATACGCGAAGTCGCCCGGCAGACCGGTGTCAACGCTGTCACGCTGCGGGCCTGGGAGCGCCGTTACGGCCTGATCGTGCCGCACCGCACGCCCAAGGGGCATCGCCTGTTCAATGCCGACCATGTGCAACGGATCCGCAGCATCCTCACTTGGATCGACCGTGGCGTCGCGGTGAGCAAGATCAAGCCGTTGCTGGACACACCGCCGCTGCCGACAGCCCCCACGCCGCCACCGGAGAACGATTGGCAGCGTCAGCGCCACGCCCTGGCGCTGGCGGTGACGCAACTGGCCGAGCGTCAGATCGATGACCTGGTCAACCAGGCGATGGCGCTGTATCCGCCCTGGACCGTGTGCGAGCAATTGCTCTTGCCGTTACTGGCCGAGCTGCACGTGCGCTGGCAAGGCCAGTTCGGCGCGCAGCTGGAACGGGTCTTCCTGTACTCGTGGCTGCGCAGCAAGTTTGGCAGCCGGATCTACCACAACAACCGTCAGTTGCGCGGTGCGCCACTGTTGCTGGTCAATCATTCGGACTTGCCCCAGGAGCCGCACCTGTGGCTCACCGCCTGGCTGGCCAGCAGCGCCGATTGCCCGGTGGAGGTGCTCGACAGCCCGCTACCGGCGGGGGAGCTGGCCCTGGCGGTCGAACGTCTCAAGGCTCGCGGCGTCCTGTTGTATTCCAGTCACGCCATCAACCTGTCCCAACTGCCCAGGCTGCTGGGTGGCATCGATTGCCCGATCATCATTGCCGGCCCGGCCGCGTCGATCCACCACGCCCGGTTATCCACAGGCGTTTCGATGATTGACCTGTCCTGGGCCGAAGACCCGCTATCGGCTCACCGCGAACTGAGCCGCAGAGAACTCCTTTAGATGGAAAACAGCATGCAACTGATCTGGCTGCGCAGCGACTTGCGCCTGCACGACAACACCGCCCTCGCGGCGGCCGCAGCCCAAGGACCATGCGTGGCGGTGTACCTGACCAGCCCCGAACAATGGCGTGCCCATGACGACGCACCGTGCAAGATCGATTTCTGGCTGCGCAACCTCGGCGTATTGAGCGTGGCCCTGAACGAATTGAACATCCCGCTCTTGATTCGCGAGGCAACGCATTGGCACCAGGCGCCACGCGTGCTGCTCAAGCTATGTCGCGAACTGAACGTTGCCACCGTGCATGTCAACGAAGAGTACGGCCTGAATGAAACGCAGCGCGACACCGAAGTCGCCCGTGCGTTGAATGATCAGGGCATCGAGTTTCACCGTCACCTCGACCAACTGCTGTTCAGGCCCGGCAGCGTACTGACCAAGACCGGCAATTATTTCCAGGTGTTCAGTCAGTTCCGCAAGGTCTGCTACAACCGTCTGCATTTTTCGCTGCCGAGCCTGGTCGCCACACCGCGCCAGCAGGCCTCCACCGGCATTGCCCGCGATCCGGTGCCGACGCACGTCGATGGGTTCGCCCCGCCCAGCGAAACACTGCGCGCCTTCTGGCCCGCCGGTGAAACCGAAGCCCGACGGCGCCTGGACAGTTTTGTCGACCAGCACCTCGACGATTACCAGCACGAACGGGACTTCCCGGCCCGGCCCGGCACCAGCCAGCTCTCGGCCTATCTGGTAGCCGGGGTGGTGTCGCCACGTCAGTGCCTGCATGCCGCGCTGCAAGCCAACCGGGGCGAGTTCGAGAGTGGAAGTGCCGGCGCCGTGACCTGGATTAATGAATTGCTCTGGCGCGAGTTCTACAAGCACATTCTCGTGGGCTATCCACGTGTGTCGCGCCACCGCGCGTTTCGCCCGGAAACCGAGGCGCTGGCGTGGCGCAAGGCCCCCGGCGAACTGGAGGCCTGGAAACAGGCACGCACCGGCCTGCCGATTATCGATGCGGCCATGCGCCAATTGCTGGAAACCGGCTGGATGCACAACCGCTTGCGGATGGTGGTCGCCATGTTCCTGACCAAGAACCTGCTGATCGATTGGCGTGAAGGCGAGCGTTTTTTCATGCAGCACCTGATCGACGGCGACCTGGCTGCCAATAATGGCGGCTGGCAGTGGAGCGCCTCCACCGGCACCGACTCGGCACCGTGGTTCCGCATCTTCAACCCTTTGAGCCAGTCGGAAAAATTTGACCGCGAGGGCCTGTTCATCAAGTACTGGTTACCTGAACTGAACGACCTGGACAGACAACAGGTCCATAACCCAAATACCCAGGGCGGCTTGTTTGGCGCAGTGGACTATCCGGCACCGATCGTCGATTTGCGCGAATCCAGGGCGCGTGCACTGGCAGCGTTCAGAAACCTGCCGACGCGACAGGACGCAGCCGTTGAAGGGGTGGGCGATTAGCGGACATGAAATTGCCGGGCCGCGGGATGCAATCTTTACCCGATAACTTATAGTCGTACTAATCGTACGAACTCTACTGAAAGTCGTGTATCAGCGTTATGCAATCGAAAGGAGTACGGAATGGGTTCAAGACTGCCCCGGCGCTATTGGCTCACCGGGGCCGGCAACGGAATCGGCGCTTCGTTGGCTGAAGCGATACTCGAGACAGGTGCATACCTGGCCGTCAGCTCGCACTCGCCCCGCTCGGGCGAAAACCTTTCGGTACGTTATCCAGGACAAGTGCTGACCGTGCCCGGCAATTTGACCGACAGCCAGGCCGTGCGCGAGATCGGTGAACAGATCACCCGGCAATGGGGTGCCCTGGATCAGGTGATCCTCAATGCTGGAACGACTGAGTACGTTGACGAACAGCATACTGACCACACATTGATCGAGCATATCGTGCGCAGTAACCTGCTGGCCGCCAGTTTCTGCATCGAAGTGGCGATGCCCTTGTTGCGCGCCGGAACCCAACCGCATCTGGTGGGTATTGCCAGCCCGGCAACGTATCTGCCGCCCTCGAACATCGAAGCGGGTGGAAGCGGGATGCGCCATCTGTTCGAATCGACTCGGGCAGAGCTGGCGGCTGCGGGCGTGGATGTGACCTGGGTGCACCCAGGCTACGACGACCCATCGCTGGGGCCCGACGATTGTTTCCCATTCCCGGTCCACTGGTCGCCAGAAGAAGCGGCGCGGCATGTGCTGAAGCACTTGGTCGAACGCCCCCGGGAAGTCGCACTTCCCATCGCGTCCATGAGCGCACTGTGGCCCTTGCCTTCATCCAGCGAAACCCTGCCGGCCGACATCGACTCATGCCAGGCCAAAAGCGGCGATCCGATCAAGGGACGCCCCTGAGCCGCCGATTGCCTTACACTGCGCGCCATGAAAACCATCCCCCTCCATGAAATCCCGGCACCGGCCGTCACCTGCTCGACGTGCGCGGCGTGCTGCTGCCAATTGGAAGTGATGCTGATCACCGACACCGGGGTCCCGGAGCGTTTTATCGATACGGACGATTGGGGTGGGGAAGTGATGCTGCGGCTCGACGACGGCTGGTGCGCGGCCCTGGATCGCGACAGCATGATGTGCACCATCTACGAAAAGCGCCCGCTGATCTGCCGCGAGTTCGAGATGGGCGCGCCGGAATGCCTGGAAGAACGCCAGGGCATTGCGACGGCGTATCGGTAAGCTCGCTCCCACAATTGTTCAGGTGTTACAGCGGCATCGTGTAGTGCAGCGCGTAGCTTTCCACACCATCGTTGGTCGACTTGATACCAGCGTTGGAGTAATGAGTGGCGCGAATGCCCACTTCATGTCCGCCATTGAAGCGCAGGCCGAACCCGATGCGATCCTCGAACTGGAAGGCCGTCCCCAACTTGTTGCTTTCCACTTCGGTGTTGGCGAAGAGTGCAACGCCAACACCCGCCTCGATGTAAGGCTTCACGTTCTGGCCGGAAAATTCATACACAAACACGGGCGAGAACGACAGGCTATGGTTGCTGGACGTTTCGTCCCCTTCCCAATAGGTATAGGCGCCGCTCCAATAGCCAGTCAGGCGACCGACGTCACTTTGCAGCCAACTCTTGTCCCAGTCGAACTGCATGCCCAGGCGATAGGTCATGGTCGAGTCGCTAGTTTGTCCAACCCCAAACTCCACACCCGCCGCCTGAGCGGTGTAAGTGTGCCCCAGCAATGCAGCCGCAAACGCGGCAAAGCAGAATAAGCGCTTCATTAGAAACATCCTTTGCGAACGACTTAGTTAGTTTAGTTACAAACAGACAAAGCTATAGAAATCCGCGGTAAAACAGAAGTTCAGCCCGTTTCACACAATTTTCACGTTTTTCTTACAGTTCGAAGCTTCGCACAACGCCAGACGAATGCCATAGCAGCGGTAGGATTTTTCTCAAATGTATCGGGTCTGCACTAGTCCAGAATTGCGTTTCATGGGGCGCCCCCTCTGCCAGCCACCCACGTTCGGCCAACAGGCGCTGAAGTTGCCGGGCCACGGCGGCGCCGGTGTCGATCAGGCTGATGTGCCTTGGGATCATGTCCTTGAGCAAAGGCTTGAGGAATGGATAGTGGGTGCAGCCCAGGATCAGCGTATCGCAGCCGGCTGCAAGCAACGGCTCGACGTAGTGTTGCAACAGTTGATGCAGGGCCTGGCTGTGCAGGTCCCCCGCTTCGATCAACTCGACCAGGCCCGGGCACGGCTGGGTGATGACGCGCACATCGGTGGCGAAACGGTCGAGCAAGGCGGCGAATTTGGCGCTTTGCAAGGTGCCGGTGGTCGCCAGCACCCCGACGATACCGCTGCGGGTTGCGGCGGCCGCCGGTTTGACCGCCGGCTCCATGCCGACGATCGGCCAGCGAGGAAAATCGCGTCGCAGATCGGCGACCGCGGCCACCGTTGCGGTGTTGCAGGCGACCACCAACGCCTTGGCGCCCTGACTGAAGAGAAAGTCGGCAATGATCGTGCTGCGCTGTCGGATGTATTCCGGGCTCTTCTCGCCGTAGGGAATGTGCCCACAGTCAGCCACGTACAGCAGCGACTCATTGGGCAGCAACTGACGGATCTCGCCCAGCACCGACAGCCCGCCGACGCCCGAGTCCAGCACGCCCACCGGTGCGTCATTCATGCGAGCCACCACAGACACTGCACCCCGGGTCGCGCTTGACCCGCAATTCGCGGAAACGCGTGCCCAGGGCGTCGATCAGCAATAGTCGTCCCACCAGCGGCTCGCCGAAACCGACCAACAACTTCAAGGCCTCAAGGGCTTGCAGACTGCCCACCAACCCCACCAGCGGCCCGATCACACCGGCTTCGCTGCAGGTCAGCTCGGCTTCGCTACCGTGGCCGTAGAGGCAGTGGTAGCAAGGGCTTTCAGGGCGGCGCGGATCGAACACCGACAACTGCCCTTCCAGGCGAATCGCCGCGCCGCTGACCAGCGGTTTACCCGCCGCGACACAGGCTGCGTTCACCGCTTCGCGGGTCGAGAAATTGTCCGAGCAGTCGAGCACCACATCCACCGCCGCGACTGCTGCGGCCAGGCTGTCTTCGTCCATGGCGGCCCGGTGAGGCACCAACCGAACCTCGGGGTTGATCGCTCCCAGGCGCCGCATCGCCGAATCGACCTTGCTCAGGCCGACGCTGTCGGTGTCGTGAATGACCTGGCGTTGCAGGTTGGTCAGATCGACGCTGTCGAAATCCGCCAGGTGCATCTCGCCCACGCCAGCCGCGGCCAGGTACAACGCCACCGGAGCGCCGAGCCCGCCGAGGCCGATGATCAACACGCGGCTTTGCTTGAGACGCAATTGGCCGTCGATGTCGACATGCTGCAACAGTATCTGCCGGCTGTAGCGCAACAGCTCCTGATCGTTCAGCACGGCAGGCACCCCAGGCTGATACGCTCATGGCCGCCCAGGTCCTTGCGGCTGTGGACGTCAACAAACCCTTGGGCGCTCAGCAAGTCGCGCACTGCCTCGGCCTGGTCGTAACCATGCTCGAGCATCAGCCAGCCGCCCGGTTCGAGGTGCACCGGCGCCTGGGCCACGATCTGGCGCAGATCATCCAGCCCGTCCGGCCCGGCCACCAAGGCACTGGCCGGTTCGAAACGCACGTCGCCCTCGGCCAGGTGCGGATCGCTGGCCGCGATGTACGGCGGGTTGCTGATGATCAACTGGAAACGCTCGCCTTCCAAAGCGCTGAACCAATGGCTGCTCAACACCGTGACATTACGCAGGTCCAGGCGCTGGCGATTGCGTTCGGCCAGGGCCACGGCCTCCAGCACCCGGTCGACCGCCGTGACGTTCCAGGCCGCACGCTCACTGGCCAATGCCAGGGCAATCGCGCCGCTGCCGGTGCCCAGGTCCAGGACCCGGGCCGGTGTCGCGGGCAGCAAGGCCAGTGCGGTTTCCACCAGCAGTTCGGTGTCGGGACGCGGGATCAGCGTATGGGGCGCAACTTCCAGGTCGAGTTTCCAGAAACCCTGTTGCCCAAGGATGTAGGCCACCGGCTCGCCGGAGCGACGGCGACGCAGGTATTCGGAGAACAGCAACGCCGCCTCGCTGGGCACGATCCGCTCGGGCCAGGTGTGCAGGAAGCTGCGGGACTTGCCCAGGGCAGCGGCCAGCAACAACTCGACATCCAGCCGTGGCGTGGGCGAATCCGGCAGCTCGGCGGCGCGTAACAGACTGGCGATGATGGTCATTTATTCACCTGTGCTTACTCGCCAATCGCCGCCAACTGGTCGGCCTGGTATTCGGCCAGCAACGGCTCGATGACCGCATCGACACCACCGGCCAGGATCTCGTCCAGGGAATACAGGGTCAGGTTGACGCGATGGTCGGTGACCCGGCCCTGGGCGAAGTTGTAGGTGCGGATCCGTTCGGAACGATCGCCCGAACCCACCAGCAATTTGCGTTCGCTGGCGATGGCATTGGCAGCGGCGCTGGTTTGCTGGTCGTTGAGCTTGGCCGACAACCAGGCCATGGCCCGCGCACGGTTCTTGTGCTGGGAACGCTCTTCCTGGCACTCGACCACGATGCCCGAGGGCAAGTGCGTAATGCGGATCGCCGAGTCGGTCTTGTTGACGTGCTGGCCGCCCGCGCCGGAGGAACGGTACGTGTCGACCCGCAGGTCCGCCGGGTTGATCTCGATGGCTTCCTGCTCGTCCGGCTCGGGCAATACCGCCACGGTGCAGGCCGAGGTGTGGATGCGCCCCTGGGACTCGGTGGCCGGCACGCGCTGCACGCGGTGGGCGCCGGATTCGAACTTCAGCTTGCCGTAGACATTGTCGCCTTCGACCCGGGCGATGACTTCTTTATAGCCGCCGTGCTCGCCTTCGTTCTCCGACAGGATCTCCACCCGCCAACCGCGACGCTCGGCATAACGCGAATACATGCGGAACAGGTCGCCGGAAAAAATCGCCGCTTCGTCGCCGCCGGTGCCGGCACGGATCTCGAGGAACACGTTGCGCCCGTCGTTCGGGTCCTTGGGCAGCAGCATGCGCTGCAGGTTGCTTTCCAGTTCGAGCAACTGTTCCTTGGCTTCGCGCACTTCCTCCACGGCCATTTCGCGCATGTCCGGGTCGCTGTCCTTGAGCAGCGCCTGGGCGCCTTCGAGGTCGCCCTGCACTTTAAGCAGCTGTTTATAGGTGGCGACAATCGGCTCGACTTCCGCGTATTCCTTGGAATAGGTGCGGAATTTGTTCTGGTCGGCAATGACTTCGCCATCGCCCAGCAAGGCGGTCAATTCTTCGAAACGGTCCTGGAGGATGTCCAGTTTGTTGAGCAGTGACGCTTTCATTGCGGTTTTTTATCCGAAAAGCTATCCGGTGAGCCCTCACCGAGGGCAAAGAGTTCCTGGGCCATGGCCAGCGCATCGAGGCGGCCTTCGGCTGTCAGCTTCTTGAGCTGGACACTGGGGGCGTGGAGCAGCTTGTTGGTCAGGCCGCGGGCCAGTTGCACCAGCACCTCTTCGGCACTGCCGCCGTTGGCCAGCAGGCGCTGGGCCTTTTGCAGCTCCTCGTCGCGCAGGCGTTCGCTCTGTTGACGATAGGCCTTGAGCACATCCACCGCCGCCAGCTCGCGCAGGCGCACCATGAAGTCCTCGGCGCCGACGCCGATCATCTCTTCCGCCGCCTGGGCTGCGCCCTGCCGGCTCTTGAGGTTCTCGGCCACCACCTCGTGCAGGTCGTCGACGCTATAGAGGTAAACGTCGTCCAGCTCGCCGACTTCTGGCTCGATGTCCCGGGGAACGGCGATGTCCACCATGAAAATCGGCTTGTGCTTGCGCAGCTTCAGGGCACTTTCCACGGCGCCCTTGCCGAGGATCGGCAACTGGCTGGCGGTGGAACTGATGACGATGTCGCTGTGCACCAGCTCAGCGGGAATGTCCGACAGCAGCACCGCATGGGCACCGAACTGTTCGGCCAGGGTGCTGGCCCGTTCCAGGGTCCGGTTGGCAACGACGATGCGTTTCACACCCAGGTCGTGGAGATGGCGAGCGACCAGGGTGATGGTCTCGCCGGCGCCGATCAGCAGCGCCTGGCTGCGTTGCAAATCACTGAAAATCTGTTTCGCCAGGCTGACGGCGGCGAACGCCACCGACACCGGGTTCTCGCCGATGGCGGTGTCGGTGCGCACCTGCTTGGCGGCATTAAAGGTGGCCTGGAACAAGCGCCCCAGCAGCGGGCCGACGGTGCCAGCCTCGCGGGCCACGGCGTAGGCCGACTTCATCTGGCCGAGAATCTGCGGCTCGCCCAGCACCAGCGAGTCGAGCCCCGAGGCGACGCGCATCATGTGACGAACGGCCGCATCGTCTTCGTGCACATAAGCACTGGCGCGCAGCTCTTCAAGGCTCAGGTTGTGATATTCGGCCAGCCAGCGCAGCACTGAATCGGCCGAAACGTGATCCTGTTCTATATAAAGCTCACTGCGATTGCAGGTGGAGAGGATCGCAGCTTCGCGGCTGTCGGTGAGTCGGCAGAGCTGCTGCAGGGCCTCAACCAGCTGCTCAGGCGTAAAGGCCACGCGCTCGCGGACGTCTACTGAAGCAGTCTTGTGGTTAATACCGAGTGCAAGGAAGGCCATTCAAGGTCGCTGATGGTGACGTGAAGCCGGCAATTGTCCTACTTCGTCAGATTCAGAACAACCACTCGATCTCTATCGCCTTGCCCTGGGTTGTAAATCGACGGGGCGGTTATGTTTGACCCAACGCTTGTGTCATGATGATCCGACCGCAGGTTAGTCGTCCTCTTCCTATATGAATAGATCTTCCGCGTTGCTCCTCGCCCTTGCCTTGCTCAGCGGCTGCCAGTCCATGGCCCCCGTTTCGACAGACGGTACGCCGCCAGTCGAAGACAGTGTGCAGGCCCCTGAAAAACCCAAGGTCTATGGCTCGTTCAGCGAAGAAACCATCTTCAGCCTGTTGAGCGCCGAACTGGCAGGCCAGCGCAATCGCTTCGACATTGCGCTGGACAACTACGTGACCCAGGCCATCAATACCCAGGACCCGGGCATCTCCGAACGGGCATTTCGCATTGCCGAATACCTGGGCGCCGACCAGCCCGCGCTGGATACCGCGCTGATCTGGGCCAGGAATGCCCCCGATGACCTGGAAGCGCAGCGCGCCGCCGCCGTGCAACTGGCCCGGGCCGGGCGTTACGACGACTCCATGGTCTATATGGAGAAAGTCCTGCTGGGCAAGGGCGACACCCATTTCGACTTCCTGGCGCTGTCGGCCGCCGACACCGACCAGGAAACCCGCAACGGCCTGATGAAAAGCTTCGATCGCCTGTTGCAGCGCCACCCGAATAACGGCCAGCTGATTTTCGGCAAGGCCCTGCTGCTGCAACAGGATGGCGACACCCAGGGCGCCCTCACCCTGCTGGAAGACAACCCGCCGGAAGCCGGCGAAGTGGCGCCGATCCTGCTGCGCGCCCGCCTGCTGCAAGGCTTGAACCGCGGCGACGAGGCCTTGCCGCTGCTGGAAAAAAGCATCAAGAAGTACCCGGACGACAAACGCCTGCGCCTCACCTACGCCCGCATGCTGGTGGAAAACAACCGCATGGACGACGCCAAGGTGGAGTTCTCCAGCCTGGTCCAGCAATACCCGGAAGACGACGAGCTGCGCTATTCCCTGGCGCTGGTCTGCCTGGAAGCCAAGGCTTGGGAAGAGGCCAAGGGTTACCTGGAAGACCTGATCGCCCGGGAAAGTCATGTCGACTCGGCCCATTTGAACCTGGGTCGCATCGCCGAAGAACGCAACGACCCCGAGAGCGCACTGATCGAGTACGCCCAGGTCGGCCCGGGCAACGACTATCTGCCGGCGCAGTTGCGCCAGGCCGATATCCTGATCAGCAATGGCAAGACCGCCGATGCCCAGAGCCGCCTCGCGGTACAACGCGACTCCCAGCCGGACTACGGCATCCAGCTGTACCTGATCGAAGCCGAAACCCTGTCGGCCAACAATCAGGGCGACAAGGCCTGGAACGTACTGCAGCAAGCCTTGAAGCAGTACCCGGACGATCTGAACCTGTTGTATACCCGCGCCATGCTGGCGGAAAAACGCAATGACCTGGCCCAGATGGAAAAGGACCTGCGCCTGATCATCCAGCGTGACCCGGACAACGCCATGGCCCTCAATGCCCTGGGCTACACCTTGTCGGATCGCACCACCCGCTATGACGAAGCCAAGCTGCTGATCGAACAGGCCCACCAGATCAATCCGGAAGACCCGGCGGTACTCGACAGCCTTGGCTGGGTGAATTTCCGCCTGGGCAATCTCGACGAAGCCGAACGCCTGTTGCGCCAGGCCCTGGAGCGCTTTCCCGACCAGGAAGTCGCCGCTCACCTGGGCGAGGTCCTGTGGGCCAACGGCAAACAACGCGAAGCCCGGCAGATCTGGAGCCGATTCCTCAAGGATCAGCCGGACAGCCCTATCCTGCGCAGCACCATCAAACGCCTGACCGGATCCGAGACCCTTTAAGATTATGTTTTTGCGCCATCTCATCGTTTTCAGCTTCATTGCCTTGCTCGCCGGTTGTGCGGGCTTCGGCGCCCGTGAATCCGTCCAGGGCCAGGGCAACCAGGCCCAGTGGCGCGAGCACAAGCAACAACTGAGCGGCCTCGACGGCTGGCAGATCGACGGCAAGATCGGCATCCGCGCCCCGAAAGACTCGGGCAGCGGCACGCTGTTCTGGCTGCAACGCCAGGACTACTACGACATTCGCCTGTCGGGCCCACTGGGGCGCGGCGCGGCCCGCCTGACTGGCCGGCCGGGCCAGGTTTCCCTGGAAGTCGCCAATCAGGGACGCTACGAGGCCCCGAGCCCCGAAGCGCTGCTGGAAGAGCAACTGGGCTGGAAACTGCCGGTTTCCCACCTGACCTGGTGGGTCCGCGGGCTGCCAGCGCCGGACAGTAAAAGTCGCCTGACCCTCGATGCCGACAGCCGCCTGTCCAACCTGGAACAGGATGACTGGCAGATCGAATACCTCAGCTATGCCCAGCAGAACGGCTACTGGCTGCCAGAACGCATCAAGTTGCACGGCAGCGACCTCGACGTCACGCTGGTGATCAAGCAATGGCAGCCGCGCAAGCTGGGGCAATGACATGACCGCTGCACGCCTGACCCTGCCCTCCCCGGCCAAGCTCAACCTGATGCTGCACATCCTCGGCCGTCGTCCGGACGGCTACCACGAGTTGCAGACGATCTTCCAGTTCCTGGACTACGGCGACGACATCACCTTCGCCGTGCGCGACGACGGCGTGATTCATCTGCACACCGAGTTCGAAGGCGTGCCCCACGACAGCAACCTGATCGTCAAGGCCGCGAAACAACTCCAGGCGCAATCCGGTTGTACGCTGGGCATCGATATCTGGATCGAAAAAATCCTGCCCATGGGCGGCGGCATCGGTGGCGGCAGCTCGAATGCAGCGACGACTTTGTTGGGCCTCAACCATTTGTGGCAGCTTGGCTGGGACATCGATCGCCTGGCTGCCCTGGGCCTGACGCTGGGCGCCGACGTGCCGGTTTTCGTGCGTGGCCACGCCGCTTTCGCCGAGGGCGTCGGGGAAAAACTCACCCCAGTGGAACCCGAGGAACCCTGGTACTTGGTGCTGGTGCCGCAAGTATCTGTAAGTACAGCAGAAATTTTTTCAGATCCACTGTTGACACGTAACTCTCCTCCCATTAAAGTGCGCCCCGTTCCCAAGGGAAACAGTCGAAATGACTGCTTACCGGTGGTAGCAAGGCGTTATCCAGATGTTCGTAACGCTTTGAATTTGTTAGGTAAATTTACCGAAGCAAAACTCACCGGAACTGGAAGTTGTGTGTTTGGGGGCTTCCCAAGCAAAGCTGAAGCTGATAAAGTCTCGGCCCTTCTTACAGAGACCCTTACAGGGTTTGTAGCAAAAGGAAGCAACGTTTCGATGTTGCATCGCAAGCTGCAAGACCTGCTCTAAAAGGAATCGAGTGCTGGGCACTCGCAGCAACAGATACAGGGGCGTCGCCAAGCGGTAAGGCAGCAGGTTTTGATCCTGCCATGCGTTGGTTCGAATCCAGCCGCCCCTGCCATTTTCCTATACTCATCCAGGTATACCCTCAGCCTTCAGGTACTGCGCGTGTCCAAGATGATGGTCTTTACGGGGAACGCCAACCCCGATCTGGCTCGGCGTGTCGTACGTCAGCTGCATATCCCTCTCGGTGACATTTCTGTCGGTAAATTTTCCGACGGCGAAATCACTGCCGAGATCAATGAAAACGTTCGCGGTAAAGACGTCTTCATTATTCAGCCGACTTGCGCTCCGACCAACGATAACCTGATGGAACTCGTCGTGATGGCTGATGCCTTCCGCCGTTCCTCGGCTACTCGTATCACTGCTGTTATTCCTTACTTTGGTTATGCCCGTCAGGATCGCCGTCCGCGTTCCGCACGTGTGGCCATCAGCGCGAAAGTCGTGGCTGATATGCTCACCGTAGTCGGCATCGACCGTGTCCTCACGGTTGATCTGCATGCTGACCAGATTCAGGGTTTCTTCGATATTCCCGTGGATAACATCTACGGCTCCCCCGTCCTGGTGGATGATATTGAAGACCAGCGCTTCGAAAACCTGATGATCGTGTCCCCGGACATTGGCGGCGTCGTGCGTGCACGGGCTGTTGCCAAATCCCTGGGCGTGGATCTGGGTATCATCGACAAACGCCGTGAGAAAGCCAATCACTCCGAAGTGATGCATATCATCGGCGACGTCGAAGGGCGCACCTGTATCCTGGTCGATGACATGGTCGATACCGCCGGCACCCTGTGCCACGCGGCCAAGGCCCTGAAAGAGCATGGCGCTGCCAAGGTCTTTGCCTACTGCACACACCCTGTGCTGTCCGGTCGGGCAATCGAGAACATTGAAAATTCCGTGCTGGACGAGCTGGTGGTGACCAATACCATTCCGCTGTCCGCTGCAGCACAAGCCTGTGCGCGTATCCGTCAACTGGATATCGCACCGGTGGTTGCCGAAGCGGTTCGCCGCATCAGCAATGAAGAATCGATCAGCGCGATGTTCCGCTAAGGGCCCTGCCCTTCCCAGGACATCTCGTTGACGAAAAGCGCCCCGCCCCGACATCACCTGTCGGGGCGGGGCTTTTTTGCCCATACCGTGCCTGACGCTGGTCGCAAACGTCACTCGGTCATGGCTATTTTGGAGATACAACATGAACGATTTTACTCTGAATGCTGAAGTGCGTTCCGACCTGGGGAAAGGTGCGAGCCGCCGCCTGCGTCGTCTCGCAAGCCTGGTTCCAGCTGTAGTCTACGGTGGCGACAAAGCCCCTGAGTCCATCAGCATGCTGGCCAAAGAAGTTGCCAAACTGCTCGAAAACGAAGCGGCCTACAGCCACATCATCGAGCTGAACGTTGGCGGCACCAAGCAAAACGTCGTGATCAAAGCCCTGCAGCGTCACCCGGCCAAAGGCCACGTGATGCACGCTGACTTCGTCCGCGTTGTTGCCGGTCAGAAGCTGACTGCTGTTGTTCCAGTGCACTTCATCAACGAAGCTGCTCCGGTCAAGAAAGGCGGCGAGATCTCGCACGTGACTTCCGAGCTGGAAGTTTCCTGCCTGCCGAAAGACCTGCCTGAATTCATCGAAGTCGACCTGGCTGACGCCGAAGTTGGCACGATCATTCACCTGTCCGACCTCAAGGCTCCTAAAGGCGTTGAGTTTGTTGCTCTGGCACACGGCGATGACAAGGCTGTTGCCAACGTCCACGCTCCACGTGTTGCTCCAGAAGCCACTGAAGAAGGCGCTGCAGAGTAATTTCACTCTGTCGCCGGAGTGACCGGAAACATCGCGGACTGGAACGTAGCGAGACAGCGGGCGAGAACGCGAAGTTTACTCAACGGTAAATCCGCCATTTTCGTCCACTGTCGCAACACCGCCTGATTGCGACATTGTTATCCACACTCCAGGAAGGGCCCCTATCGTGACTGCCATTAAACTGATCGTTGGCCTGGGAAATCCAGGCGCTGAATACGAACAGACCCGGCATAACGCAGGGGCCCTTTTTGTTGAGCGCATCGCGCACGCACAAGGCGTCAGCCTCGCGGCCGATCGCAAGTATTTCGGCCTGACCGGGCGCTTCTCGCACCAGGGTCAGGATGTTCGCCTGTTGATCCCCACCACCTACATGAACCGCAGCGGCCAGGCCGTGGCGGCATTGGCCGGTTTCTTTCGCATCAAGCCTGAAGAAATCCTGGTGGCCCACGACGAACTCGACCTGCCTCCGGGCGTTGCCAAGCTCAAGCAAGGCGGCGGCCATGGCGGTCACAACGGGTTGCGCGACATCATCGCGCAACTGGGTAATCAGAATACCTTTCACCGCCTGCGGCTTGGCATCGGCCACCCGGGCGTTGCCAGTATGGTTTCTAACTTTGTCCTGGGTCGTGCGCCTCGCGCCGAACAGGAAAAACTCGATGCCAGCATCGACTTTGCCCTCGGCGTGCTGCCGGATATCCTCGCCGGTGAATGGAACCGCGCGATGAAAAACCTGCACAGCCAGAAGGCCTGACACTTATCCGAGGGGAAACACCATGGGATTCAATTGCGGCATCGTCGGCCTGCCTAACGTCGGCAAGTCCACCCTGTTCAACGCCCTGACCAAATCCGGTATCGCGGCCGAGAACTTCCCCTTCTGCACCATCGAGCCGAACAGCGGCATCGTGCCGATGCCCGATCCGCGCCTGGAAGCCTTGGCGGCTATCGTCAACCCCAAGCGCATCCTGCCGACCACCATGGAATTCGTCGACATCGCAGGCCTGGTGGCTGGCGCGTCGAAAGGCGAAGGCCTGGGCAACAAGTTCCTGGCCAACATCCGTGAAACCGATGCCATCGCCCACGTGGTGCGCTGCTTCGAAGACGAGAACGTGATTCACGTCTCCAACAGCGTCGACCCGAAGCGCGACATCGAAATCATCGACCTGGAACTGATTTTCGCCGACCTCGACAGCTGCGAAAAACAACTGCAGAAAGTTGCCCGCAACGCCAAGGGCGGCGACAAGGACGCGGTCGTCCAGAAAGGCCTGCTGGAACAATTGATCGCCCACTTCACCGAAGGCAAGCCTGCACGCAGCCTGATGAAGAACATGAGCACCGACGAGAAGCTGGTGATCAAGGGCTTCCACCTGTTGACCACCAAACCGGTCATGTACATCGCCAACGTCGCTGAAGACGGTTTCGAGAACAACCCGCACCTGGATGTGGTCAAGGCCATTGCCGAAGAAGAAGGCGCCATGGTCGTTCCGGTCTGCAACAAGATCGAAGCGGAAATCGCCGAGCTGGACGACGGTGAAGAGAAAGACATGTTCCTCGAGGCCCTGGGCCTGGAAGAGCCTGGCCTGAACCGCGTGATCCGCGCCGGCTACGAGATGCTCCACCTGCAGACCTACTTCACCGCCGGTGTCGAAGAAGTGCGCGCCTGGACCGTCCGCGTGGGTGCCACCGCACCGCAAGCCGCCGGTGTGATCCACACTGACTTCGAAAAAGGCTTCATCCGCGCCGAAGTCATCGCCTACTCGGATTTCATCCAGTACAAGGGTGAAGCGGGCGCCAAGGAAGCCGGCAAGTGGCGTCTGGAAGGCAAGGAATACATCGTCAAGGATGGCGACGTGATGCACTTCCGCTTTAACGTCTAACCCGCCACGCCGCTCCACGCAGTATCCAAAAAGCCCCGTTATCGCCCCGCGATGCGGGGCTTTTGCGTTGGAGCATCTCGTTGCAATTCAGAACCGTCCGATATCAATCCGTCGCCCGCCTCCGCCTGGGCTTCGTTTGCTTGAATAACTGGCCTGCCCAAATAACGTGTAACGGCCCATTCGCAGGCGTGCTCAAATGACCAGCCGCCGGTTTGCCGTCCCATCAGTTTGTGTCACAGGCAGCGGGTTATTCATCAGTGTCACATGATAAAGGAAGCATCATGGCAAACCCCTACCGCGAACTTTTCTCCGCCCCGGGCGCCATCGGGCTAGTGATTACGAGCGCCATTGCCCGTCTGCCACAGGCAATGATCGGCATTGGCATCATCACCATGTTGGTGCAGCAGACAGGACTTTATTGGCTGGCAGGCGCGGTCGCCGGTACTTACACCCTGGCGACTGCGCTTATCGGTCCGCAAGTATCGAAACTTGTCGACCGGCGGGGGCAACGCCAGGTTCTACCGCCTTTGGCGGCCTTCAGCACCAGTATGCTGCTCGCGCTGATCATTGCCGTGTATATGAGCGCTCCGGTCACATTACTGTTCATTCTCGCGGCATTGGCGGGCACGATGCCAAGCATGCCCGCCATGATAAGGGCACGCTGGATACAACTTTTCCGTGGCAAGCCACAGCTACACACAGCCTTTTCCCTGGATACCGTTATAACTGAACTGGCCTTTGTCATCGGCCCACCACTTGCCATTGGTTTGAGCATCAGTTTTTTCGCCCAAGCCGGGCCCCTTGCTGCGGTCTTGTTGTTGATAGTCGGCGTGACGGCGTTTCTCATGCAGCGGCAGACGGAACCGAAGGTGGTCGTGGGCACGGCGAGGAGTACAGGGTCGGCCTTGCTTATCCCCGGCGTTCCTACCATCGTGCTGGCACTGTTGGCGATGGGCGTCATTGGAGGATCCGTTGACGTGGCGGTTGTCGCCTTCGCCAACGCACAGGGCTGGCCGGCGTCTGCCAGCTTCATCCTGGCAACCTATGCCCTCGGCTCACTGATCGCTGGCCTGACGTTCGGCGCCTTAAGGGCTTCCATGCCGATTGATCAGCAGTTTTTTATCGGCTCGCTGGTAACGGCGGTCACTGCTGTGTTGCCCATTCTTTCACCGAACGTCTATGTCCTTTCCGGAATGCTATTTTTGGCAGGCATGTCGTTTGCGCCAACGATGGTCATCATCATGAATCTCGGTACGATGATTGTTCCGCCTTCCAGGATCACCGAAGGGTTTACGTGGATGTCGACCGGCGTCAGCATCGGCGTAGCGCTCGGCGGCGTATTGGCGGGCTTGGTCATCGACGCCTGTGGCGCCCAGACAGGGTTCGGCGTCGCGATTGTCGCGGGCCTGGCCATGGTGCTGATAGTGTTTGCAGGGCTGCGTACACTGCGCGCTTCGTCTGCAACTGGTCACGAAATCACCTTCCAGTGAGGTGCATGACTGGACTTGATGCATGCCTCGATTTCCAGAATCCATTCAGTGTGGCCGCCACTCGGTGCCTCGCTAGGGCTCGGCATGCCCTCACTCCGGCATTTATGTAACTGAACCACCGTCATCGCGAGCAAGCTCGCTCCCACACTGGATCGGGAACGATCTACAGATTTGCGGCCACTGCAAATCCCTGTGGGAGCAAAGCTTGCTCGCGATAGCAGTGGATCAGCTTGCATCTGCGTTGAATGTACCCTCGCCTTCGCGAGCAAGCTCACACGCATTGGGTCGCTGACGATCTACAGATTTTCGGCCACTGCAAATCCCTGTGGGAGCAAAGCTTGCTCGCGATAGCAGTG
>NZ_JACNDD010000061.1:0-39290 GCF_017351395.1 Pseudomonas sp. FW305-28 | reverse complement strand
CGCCAACATCGCCTGGGCATCGTTGGTCACGAACCAGGTCACTGCCGCCAGTAACAACACCAATACCAGGTAACTGCCGGCGTAGCGTTCCAGCAAACGGGTGATGGGTGGCTTGGAGCGTTCGGCGTTTTGCATCAGGGCGATGACCTTGCCCAAGGTGGACTCTTCGCCAGTACGGGTCACCTCCAGGCGCAGCAGGCCATCGAGGTTGATCGCACCACCGAAGACTTCCGTGCCAACCACCGCCTCCAGCGGCACCGACTCACCGGTGATGGGCGCGGTGTCGAGGCTGGCCTGGCCGGACAACACCCGACCATCGGCCGGCACCCGGTCACCGGCGCGCACCTCCACGACATCGCCGGCCTGGAGCGTCGCGTTGTCGACGTCGATGATCGAGCCGTCGGCCTGTACCTTGCGACCTTGGCTACGGGTCAGTTGGCCAAGGGCATGGATCGCCTCTTGGGAACCGATGACACTGCGCTCTTCCAGCACATGGCCGAAGATCATGATGATCGGCAGCAACGCCGCGGTCAGCAGATCGCCGGTGGCCCAGGCGCCGAGCATCGCCAGGGCGATCAGTTGGTCAGTGATTCCGTGCAGGCTTGGGTACCGCAAGCTGTACCAGGCCGAACGCATCACCGGCACCGCCACCAACAGCGAGGCGAACCCCAACAGCAGTTGGCTGACGCCGCTCTGCTCTGGCGACCAGCCGCGCCATGCCAGGCCCAATGCGAGCAAGCCAAGAGCGAGCATCGCCAAGGTCAGTTGCCGGGCGGCGATGCGTTGCTCCGCCGAGGACAGCATCGGTACAGCAGGCGTTCGAGCGGTCATTGGCCGGCTCCCTGGATGATCAGCCGAGAGTCGTCTTTCGGGTCGACCGTGGTCACTGAACCGGCCTGGCGAAGGATGGCAGGCATGCGTTCGCGATACAGGCGCAGCAGCATTTGCGGATCGCTGCCCTGGGTCTTCGCCAGCCCGAGTACCGTGGCCGTGTCGGCCGAAGCCTTGGCAAGCCGCTCGCTGGCCTGGGCATGGGCGACTTGCACGGCACGGTCAGCGTCCTGGCGGGCGACCTGGGTGAGTTTTTCCGCTTCAGTCCGTGCGTTGGCCACGGCTTTGTCGGCCTGCTGGCTGGCGGTCAATACTGCATTGAAAGCACTCACCGCCGGCCCGGGCAGACTCGATTGCACGTCGACCCGCACCACTTCGATGCCCAGCCCCTGCCCCGTCGCCGCCAGGTCAGCCAGGCGTCGGTTAAGCCCCTGAACCAGATCGCCTCGCAAGCGTTCGCGGCGCTCGGCCGCCTGGTTGTCACTGCCCATCAGTTCGGGGCGAGCCACCAGAATGGTGTCCAGGTCCCGGGCCGCGGTCAGGGCCACGGCACTGCGGGTCGCCAGTCGGTCCAGTGCCGGCAGGACATGTTCGCCTTGCAAGACGAAAGCGTAAGGGTCAGTGACCTTATAGAACACCCGCACATCCAGTTGCACCACACCGGCATCACCGGTCAATAAATAACCAGAGCCGGCCAATGCATCGCTGACCGGCGTGGCGAAACTGGCCACACGATCAGCCTGCAAGGCCGCATCCGAGCGCAGCAGATTTTCCACCCGCCGCTCGAGCACCCGATCCGCTGCTGGCAGCAGGATCACTTGTTCCACGGGACGCGGCCAAGCCAGCAAGAGGCCGGCATTCTGGATACGATCCAAGGCGCCGAAGTGCAGCACCACCGCACGATTCTGCGGGTCGATCTGGCGCACATTGGAAAAGACCCAGGCCAACGCCGCCAACACCGTGACGGCGTAAAGCGCTAGAAACGCCAAACGCCCGGCCTGGATCCACGGACTGGATAACGTATTTGTTCCACGTGGAACCAAACTCATGGTTGTGTTCCACCTTTGCCGTCCATGGAGGCAGGACCGTCCACCAGGACACGGAATGGCGCGGCATCGGTGCGCAAAATCAGCTTGGTGCCTGGGCTGACGATGGTGCCCAAGGTGTCCAGCGAACGGAGCAGGTTGTAGAGCTGGGGAGAGCCGGCGTATGCCCGGCCATAGATTTCGGCCGCGTCTACCCGGGATTGCGCCTCGATATCAGCGGCCTTTACCGTGGCATCGGCTTGCACGACGCGGGCATCACGTTCTGCGGCGGAGCGAATCTGCGCCGCTTCGCGCTTGCCGATGGCGGTGCGTTCGGTGGCGATGGTTTCGCGCTCGGCTCGCATGCGGTCGACCGTTGCAGTCAGCGTTACCGATGGCAAAGTCAGGCGTTCGATACCGACTTGCAACACCCGTACACCGTAAGTGGCAAGCAACTGTTGATCGATCTGCTGACGCAACTGCGCTTCGAAATCGGCAATGCGTACTTGGCTGGCATCGGTGTTGACCAGGTTCGCCAGGTCAAAACTGGCGGCCGTGGTTTCCAGCGCGGAGCCGACAAATGTGCGGATCTGCCGCGCAGCTTCGTCCGGTTGGTTCTGCACCGCGCGCATGAAACGCTGCACGTTGTCCGGGTCGCCCTGGACCTGCCAGGCCACGTAGGCCTGAACAATGATCCGCAGTCCATCGCGGGTACCGACATCCTGCAGGCCGCTTGAGGTGGTGCGCAATCGCAGGTCCACCGGGATCGCCGCCTCGAACGGCGCCGGCCAGCGCCACCCCAGGCCAGGTTGCAGCAGCACCCGGGCCGGATTGCCGAAACGGGTAATGACCGTGGCCTCCCCCGACCGCACTTGCACCAGGCTCGCGGCCGCGACGGCAAATGCCACCAACAACACGGCCCAGCCCATCCGCCGCCAAGGAAACGGCCCGGCTTGCTGCGGGTCGCCGTGATGGTGGTGATGATGACCATGGTGATGACCGGCATGGCCGTGATCGTGACCGGCGTGATCGTGTGAAGAGGACTGGCTCAATGGGCAGCTCCTGGCGGGACAGGGTTACGCGGCGACGCGGGGTCGGCCGGCAGCGTGAAGGTTCGCAAGTCGATGGTCGGCGCGTTGCTGCTACCGCCCAGGCGATGATCGAGAATCAGCAACTGGGCATTGCCGAGGCCCTGGCTCAGTTGGCTCAAATAATGTTCCAGCACAAAAGCGTGCCCCGCCGTAGCGTAGGCTTTGCGGTCGGCGTTGAAACGCAAATCGGCAGCCTGGGCGGTCGCGTTGATTTCCCGCGCCGTGGCACTGGCCCGGTCATGGGCGATGCTGGCTTGCAATTGCGCCTGGTTGGTCTGTTCCGCCGCCGCGCCACGCTCCCGGGCGATCAATGCCTGGGCGCCGATCTGCGCGGCCTGCACGCCGTGGTAGGCATTGGCCGCACCGGCCGGCGGATGAATCGCCTCCACCACCGTCGCCAGGATTTCCACACCGCTGTCGACAGATTGCAGATCAGCCTGGACAGCGCGACCGATTTCGTCGGCCAGGCTCACGCGGTCGGCGCCCAACAAACCATCCAACGTACGCGAAGCAAACTCATGCACCAGGATGCGGCTGGCGGTGCTGCGGATCAGCGTCGGCACATCGGCGCTGTTGTAAGTCGCCGCCAGCGCCGCGGCATCCGTCAGGCCGATGCGATAGACAAAACGCACATCCATGTTGACGATCTGGAAGCTCTGCTGGTCGGCACGACGGCTGGCAATGACCTGGGATTTGTCGTTCACATGGCTGGCATCCCACAACCGATTGGCAATGGCCGGTGCCGGTCCCTCCGCCGGTTCAGCCTCGACCTCTGCACGACTCTGCGCGACGCTGGTCGCCAGTTCATGCACAACGCCATTCTCGACATTGAGCACCCTGCCCCACGGCCAAGGCAACGCGACATGCAAACCGGGACCGAACACCTCTACCGGTTTACCGAAGCGCTCATAGATGCCCCGCCCCTGCAGCGGCACTTCGTGCACACCTGTCAGCAACCAGCCCACCAGCGCCACTGACGCCAACACCGGCAGAAAAGCCCGACGCATGTAGCTGAAGGCCCAGATCTGGCGCAGGTCGATGCCGAAACGGTTATGCAGCTCATGCTGCAAGGCCAGCCACGGTTGCGGTGGCCAGCGCAGCAGATCGGCGATGACACTGCGGCCTAGCAGCGTCGGCTCCAGGGCGTCCCGGCGCGGGATGAACAACGATAGCACCGCGCGCAACAACAACTCCGCCGCCACCAGCCCCGGCAACAGCCCCATCAGCACCGCCAGGCGCACCGGCCAGATGGACGTTTCTGCAGCGAACAGCAAGCACAAGGCGCCAAGCACCAGCACGATGATCGCCACCCGGGTCAGTTGCGCCAGCGCTGGCGCTTCCGGCCATTCCACGGGGGGCTGCTGGGCCAATTGCCGCTCGAACACCAATAACCCGAACGCCAACAACAACGACAGCACCGCCCCCACACTGGCGGAAACACCGAGGGCGGCAGCCGGCAACTGCAAGTCCCAGGCGTGCTCCAGGCCCAGCAATACCAGCACGGCCCAACCGGCCAGCCACAACGCGGGCGCACCGATTTGCTTGAGCAGGCCGACCGAACGGGCACCGATGCGGTCCAGCAGCCGCTCATACCAACCCAAGTTATCAACAGGCTCGTTTTCCGTCGGCAGGTTATCCACAGCCGGCAACAATGCCCTGCTGCGCCATTGCGTCACCCACCAGGCGGATTGCAAGCCGGCCACCAGCACCAACAGTCCCGCACCTTGGCTGACCAGCAAGACCGGCCACAGCGATTGCGGCGAAAACACCCCGATAAAAAACGCCAGGACCAGACCCAATCCCGCTACGCCTCCCAAGGCGCAGGCGATAAGCTTCAAGCGGCGTCCTTGAAACGACGCGCGCTGGAAACGCGGCCATTCGGCCACTTGTGCCCCCTCGATATCTAGATCGACTTGCATACCACCCCAGCTTTCGTGGCGATCAAAATCCGGGCCTGTGGGCAGACGCCACCGCCGCTTCGTTATAGGCCGTTACCTTATAACGATTACTGTGAAATTTCCGTTTTGAATTCTTCATGACAAGGCCCACGCCGACCTCTTGACTTAAGCCTTGACCGGAATCTCTGGAAACGCTCATATTACGCTCATAATTTTTTATCAGGCCAAGCGGGAGAACAGCGATGAGCAACTACGACGTGGTCATTCTGGGCGGTGGACCCGGCGGGTACAACGCGGCGATTCGGGCCGGGCAGTTAGGGTTGAAGGCCGCCTGTGTCGAAGGTCGAGCCACCTTGGGCGGCACCTGCCTGAACGTCGGCTGCATGCCCTCCAAGGCCTTGTTGCACGCTTCGGAACTGTACGAAGCGGCCACGGGAACGGAGTTCGCCAACTTGGGCATTGAGGTCAGCCCTACCCTCAATCTTGCGCAAATGATGAAGCAGAAAGACGAAAGCGTGACGGGCCTGACCAAGGGCATCGAGTTTCTGTTTCGCAAGAACAAGGTCGACTGGATCAGAGGCTGGGGCCACATCGACGGGCCGGGCAAGGTGACCGTCACCGGTGACGATGGCAGCAAGACCGAACTCACCGCCAAGGACATCGTCATCGCCACCGGCTCGGAACCCATGCCGCTGCCAGGCGTGACCATCGACAACCAGCGCATCCTCGACTCCACCGGCGCCTTGTCCCTGGGTGAGGTGCCCCGGCATCTGGTGGTGATCGGCGCTGGCGTCATCGGCCTCGAGCTGGGCTCGGTCTGGCGGCGCCTGGGCGCCCAGGTGACCGTGGTGGAATACCTCGATCGCATCTGCCCGGGCGTGGACGGTGAGGCCGGCAAGACCTTGCAACGGGCCTTGGCTAAACAAGGTATCCAGTTCAAGTTGAGTTCGAAGGTCACCGGCGCCACGACCTCGGCCAGCGGTGTGCAATTGCAGATCGAACCGGCGGCGGGCGGCGAAGCACAGTCCCTGGACGCCGATTACGTGCTGGTCGCCATTGGTCGACGGCCCTACACGCAAGGGCTGGGGTTGGAAAACGTCGGGTTGAGCACCGATAAACGCGGCATGCTCGCCAACCAGCATCACCGTACCGAAGCACCCGGCGTCTGGGTGATCGGTGACGTGACGGCCGGACCGATGCTGGCCCACAAGGCCGAAGACGAAGCCATGGCCTGCATCGAACAGATCGCCGGCAAGGCCGCCGAGGTTAACTATGCGCTGATTCCCAGCGTCATCTACACCCGTCCGGAGCTGGCCAGCGTCGGCCAGACCGAGGAACAGCTCAAGGCCGAAGGCCGCGCCTACAAGGTCGGCAAGTTTCCGTTCACGGCCAACAGCCGGGCCAAGATCAACCACGAGACCGAAGGGTTCGCCAAGGTCCTGGCCGATGAGCGCACCGATGAAATCCTTGGCGTGCACCTGGTGGGCCCGAGCGTCAGTGAGATGATCGGGGAGTACTGCGTGGCCATGGAGTTCAGCGCCTCGGCCGAGGACATCGCCCTGACCTGCCACCCGCACCCTACCCGTTCGGAGGCGTTGCGCCAGGCGGCCATGAATGTGGAGGGGATGGCGACGCAGATGTAGGAACAACGCTCCACGGGCGATAACACCCACCCCTGTGGGAGCGAGCCTGCTCGCGATGCGGTCATCCATAGGCACTGGTAGTGCCTGCAATGCCGCTATCGCGAGCAAGCTCGCTCCCACAATGGGTGCTTCACCTCAGGAGGCTGACATCCGGGCCTTGCGCCGCCGACGACTGATCAACCCCAACCCCACCGCCACCACCAGCACGAGCCCGCCCACTTCCAGCCAAACCTTGTAAGGTCGCAGCGTCGAGCGGATCGGGTCCAGGGCCTGGGTCACGTAGCGTTTGTTCGCCTTGCCGAAGTCCGGCTCCTGGCATTGATGACCAAAATCCCCAGCCCAATCCACGTACGGGCCGTCCTTCACATAGCGCTGGTACAACGCACTTTGCTCTTCAAGGCTGGAGTTGTACCCCACCGCCTTGCACAGCACCGCCGCAAACGCCTGGCTGGTATGGGGCAGGTAATCCGCCGCCTGACTCGCCAGCGCCGTGGCGACAAACCGATAGTGATAACGCACGTCCGGCCGCGCGACGCTGGCCTGCTGGCGTTGCACTTCACCTTCGGCCACCAGTGGCCCGACGTTCAGCTCGACCGGTTCCAAGCTGTAATTGCCGCCCAGGCTGGCGTAATCCGGTGCCATCTCATAGCCGAGCAGTTCCATACCCCATTTGCGCGCCATCCACGACGCATGGAAATACGCCTCGGCCCGCCGGGTTGGCCACCACTTGGACTCGGCGTCCTGGCGCAACTGCCCATAGGCACGGGCCTTGTTCTGCAGGTCCGGGTTATCGAAATAAGCCGGCGCCTCATCAAAGCGCCCTTCCCTCAGCAAACGCCTGCCCAGCAGATTGCGCAAGCTGGCGGCCACCGGCAGCGGCACGTAGTTGTCCCGGTCCTCTTGGCTCAACGCCGGTGGCGCCGGGACTTGAGCGTCGACGTACTGCTTGAGCTCATCCACTGTGAGCACCCGCTCGGCGACGGCGGCGGCGTCATACCAATAGTTGCTCTGGCCGCGATAGAGCTGATCGAAGGCTTGCAGGTAATCACCGCGCTGCAAGGCCAGGATCGCGCTTTCCCCTTCGACCCGGCACTTGGGTTGCACCGATTCGTAATTCCAATCCGGTGTGCGCCGGCTACCCCAGGATTCATCGTTCGGAAAGGCCTGGGCAGCCTTGGCATAGGCCGCCGCCGCGGCCACCTTGTCGCCATCGCGCAAGGCCAGCTTGGCGCGCACCCACCAGGCCAAGCCTGTGTCGGAAGCCTTTTGCACAAACGCCTGGGCGTTGGCGTAATCGCCGTGCTGGTAACTCACCGCCGCCAAACGGTCAGCATCGTCCAGGTTGTCCCGGGCGTTGGTCTGCAACAGCTTGACCAGCCTTTTCTCGCCCGAAGGTTCTTCACCGTCCCACCAGCCAACGCGGCTGAGCAGGTAGGCGGTGACCAGTCGCTGCACCGCTTGGGTCTTGAGCAGCTCGCTCAAGCGTTCATCCGACTCGACGCTCAGGCGTTGTGCCAATTGCAGCAACGAACTGTAGCCGACCGGGGACCCTAGCAGGTTCTGGATCGCGTACAGACCGATGGCGCTCTCCCAGTCGTCGGCGGTGTAGGCCACCCGGGCTTCTTCGCCGAGGCTGGCGATGCCCAGTTCCAGCGGATCGCTGAACCCGGCGATGCTCATTTCCCGAGCCTGGCGAAACGCTGCTCGCGCCTGATCCTGCAAGGCCACAGGGTCGCCGCTGCCCGCCTCGGTGCTCACGGCAAACAATGCCCGCCCAAGGGAATACGCGGCCCAGGTGCTGCGCAACCGTCGCTGGTCAGCCGGTAATGCCAGCAATTGCTGGAACGCCTCCACGGCGCGCTGATGCTCACCGACGTTAAAAGCCGTCGCGCCGAGCGCATACAGGCGCAGCTCATCGGGCAGGTTGGCTGCCTCGGCCGCTACCTGGTCGATATCGGTCAGCGCCCGCAGGCGCTCCACCACCGCTTGTTGCGGCGGGGTCAGGCCAATCTGCTCGGCCTGATTGCGTTGTTCAACGTAGGAAGGCAGGTCGTCATAGCTGTAGTCCGGGTTGCGCGTCGCCTCGGTGGCCGGCTTGAGCCCGGCAATCGCCTGGCCGAGACGGCTGACCTCGAAGCGAAAGCTGCCTTCGGGCAACTCCGCCAGCGTCTGGGCGCGGTTATCCAGCAGGCGCATCGGGAAATCCGGCCCGCAGGCCAGCGCCGGGCCCAGCGGCAGGCACAGGCTCAGGCACAGCAGGTGACGAGGCCACTTACGGGTAAACATTGAAACCTCCTTGGTCGATTTTCGTACAGCGCGCCCAGCCGATTGCTCGTTGGCTACCAGCCGCCAAGCGGCCTTCCTGAATGCGGGTGAAGGTAAGCAGTCCGGGAGTTTGTTGCAACGTGTAACCGGCCAAGGCATCGACACCGTCACACGCCCCGACCGCCAACGTCAGGCGCTGGGGCCAGGGGCGGTCGAGATTGCCCTGGTTGACCAGGCGGACATCGTACAAACCGCCCTGCTCCTCCCACTGCAATGCCAGGCGACTGTCCAGGTGATCGCCCCGGGCGACGGCGCCGAGCGTGGTCAGGCTCCACGCTCGCCGGTCGCCGGCCAGAGGCAGGCGAAACCAGATCAGCCCGGCGAGATGTTTCGGCGGATCAGCCCGCAAATCAGCCGCAAGCCCGGCCACTTGTTGCGGATCGGCCAGCAACTCCCGACGCTCGCCACCGCGATCGATCGGCACTTCGCTTTCCACCACCGGTACGCCGCTCTCCTGGGTCAGCAGCGCCACGCCGTAGGCTGGCAGGGCCAGATAAAACGGCCCCGTGGTGACCTCGCTCCAGCGTTGTGCCCAATGCCGGGCCTGTTTCGGATCGAACAGCCCTTGCCGTGGATCGCTCACCGCGTGGACCTGCAGCACGCTGCTGTCCACCGCCTCCAACAATCCCGGCAATGCGGGGCTGTCGAGCCAGGCTGGTAGCGCCGTGATGCTGAGCCGCAGGTTGGCCGGCAGGCTGTGCCGCAGTTGGCCGAGGAAGTTTCCATAGGCCGGCAGCCGTGCATTGCCAGCATCGTGGTCGACCTCCACGCCCACCGGGGTCAGGCCTTGGGCTTGCCAATCGCCCAGCACTTGCTGGATTTGCGCAATGACCTCGTCCTGGTCCAAGGCCTTGAGCTGGCCGTCCAGGCGAATCACGGCGATCAGCGGACGGCCGTCCGCCTTGAGCAGGCCCGGGTCGATCCGCGCACGACGCCAGCCCGCCCCGGGAAAAGCCTGCAACGCCAGTACCCGCAGCGTGGAAAAATCGCCCCGGCTCTGGCGCAGCGCCGGCTCATGAGCCTTTGTCCATTGGCGCTGCCAGATATACAACTGTTGATCCAGGGCTGGGGGCGGCGGTTGTTCGCAGCCCGCCAAAAGCAACATGGCGAGGGCCAGGGAGAGCCGGAAAAAAACAGTCATGAAACCTTACCGCGCGCAAAAGATGTGCAGATTAACGCCGAGCGCGTCGTTGTGGGAGCGAGCTTGCTCGCGATAGCGGTGGGTCAGTCAACATCAATACAACCTGACCCGACGCCATCGCGAGCAAGCTTTGCTCCCACGGCTCGGTCCCACAGGGTTCCATTCTTTAACAGCCCATCAAGACTTACGCGCAATAATCACCTGACTCTTGGCCACCACCGCGTCCAGCGCCTGCTTGATCTGCGCCCCGCGCGGTGAGTTCAGCACCGCTTGCCAGGTGTCGGCCCAGTGATTGAGCAACGGGTGGTCGGCGTTGCTGAAGTCGACCTTGGCCTCCCAGAACAACAGCATCCACATCGACCAATAGAACCCGTATTGGCTGTGGCTCAACACCTCCAGCCCGGCCTCGCTGACCATCGCCTTGAACTGCTCTTCACTGATGATGCGAATGTGGTTGGGCTTGCGGAAGTACTCCGGTGCGGCGATGTCTTTTTGCAGGTCTTCGGAACTGGGGTGCGGCACGCTCAGCAGGTACAGCGCGCCGGGCTGGCCGACCCGTACCAGTTCGGCGAGGAACTGCGCCGGGTCGTCGACGTGCTCGATGACTTCGGTGGACACCACCCGGGTGGCCGTGGCATCGGCAATGGGCAGCGGATTGCAGTCGGTCACATGGCACTCGACGTCGCGCGCAGGGGTGTCGCTCAAGCGCTGGCGCGTGGCTTCGACCTTGGCCGCGTCGATGTCGGCGATGATGATCTTCGCCCCGCGCATTCCGCAAAAATGCACGTTGCCGCCGTCGCCGCATCCCACGTCCAGCAACGTGTCCTCAGGCGTCACAGGGAAACCCGTGAACAATTCGCCGGTTTGCTGGTTGAACCAGCCGCTGAGCATCGCATCGTGCAGCCCAAGCATGTACGGGTCGACTTTCTCGGCCACCGGTTCGGCGGGCGCGGGCGTGCCCGTGGTGAGTTTCTTCAAAAGGCTCAGCATGACGGGGCTCCAGAAACAGGAAGGACGGTTCGGGCGGCGGACAGGCGTTCGACCAACCGGGCGCCACGATTGCGCATGGGCATTTCGACCCAGCGGTAGTTGAGTTCGCTCAACAGCCCGATCAGCAACAACGCACACGCCAGGGCCGGCCAGGGATGGCTTGCCGGGTCCGGCGAGCCCAAGGGGGCGAAACGAAACCACAACTCGCGCAGCAGGAAAAACACCGGGATGTGGATCAGGTAGATCCCATAGGAACGACTGCCCACCCAGGTCAGCGCCGTTTTCAGCCGACCGCGGGGCAACAAATAATCCCGATCGTAAGAGGCCACCCAGACCAGCACGGCACTGAGCACCGCAATGACCCCGAGACGGTAGAACGACAAATTGAAGTGCTCGGTGGCGATCCAGGCCATCACGCCACCAAGGCCCAGCACCAGTAGCACACCCAGGGGTGGGCGGCGCAGCCACGTGGGCTCGAAGCGCCAGTAGCTGGACCGCAGGCTCCAGATCGACAACAACACACCCAGCGCCAAGGCATCGGTACGGATCACCGACAGCCACAGCGCCCGCCAGGTGAAAAACTGCACGAGCACCACCGCCAGCAGCACCCACACCAAATAGCGGCGCGAGACGAACACCAGCAGCGGCAGGATCAGATAGAACTGTTCTTCCAACGACAGCGTCCAGTACACGAAGCTCGCGCCGTATTCATACTGCATGAAGGCATCGGCAAAACGCAGGTTGGCGAATTGCAGGAAACCGGCCAGGGTCGCCTGCAGGTTGGCCTGCACGCTGCCGAACGCACCGGAACGGTTCAGGAAAAACACCGCGAACAACACCAGCAGCAGCCAGAGCCAGGCCGACGGCAACAGGCGAAACGCCCGGCGAATCCAGAAATCCCGGGTGACGGCCCAGAATTGCCGGGGGCTGTCGCAGCGACGCAATTGCGGGATCAGGCTGCGCCCGATGACGAACCCGGATATCGCAAAAAACAGGTCCACGCCCCACCACAGCTGGAAACTGTCGGCCAGGGCCGCCAGGCGCGGCCATCCGCCAGGAAACGGCATGCCTTGCAGGTGATGGAACAGCACGCCGATCACCGCAACGGCGCGCAGCAATTCGATGTCCAGGATCCGCTTGCCGCTCATGAAGTACTCCCGGAAGAAGGATCGGGCTTACGCGCGATGATGACCTGGCTCTTGGGCATGAACCGGTCCAGCACCTGCTTGATCACCAGGCCGTCGGGTTGCGTCAGCAAGTCCTGCCAGAGGCTCGCCCAGCGCTCCATCAAGGGTGGATACGGCGCCTGGATACGGTCACGCACGGCACCCTCGAGGTCCCGGCCGGCCGCTCGTTCGCTGGCCCAGAAGAAAATCATGCCCATGACCCAGAAAAACCCGCTGGCCTGACGATGCTCGATCACCAGCCCGGCATCCTCCACCAGCGCGGCGAATCGTTCGGCACTGAAAATCTGCACATGGTTGGGCGCTTGAAAGTAGCCCGGCGGCGCGATGCCTTGCTGCAAATGCTCGCCCACCGAAGCCGGCACGCTGAGCAGATACTGCGCCCCGGGTCGGCCCATGCGCACCAGCTCGGCCATGAACGGCGCGGGCTCATGGATATGCTCGAGCACCTCCATGCAGACGATCTTGTTCGCACAGCCATCGGCCAGGGGCAGCGGCAAGCTGTTGCTGACCAACCCCAGGAACGGCGCGGCGGCCTGGGCTTCGACTTGGCGAGCCAGGTCGCGCACCTTGTCCTGTTCGCTGTCGGTAAAGATCACGGACGCACCCTGGCGCATGGCAAACAGCGTCGCCACACCTTCTCCGCAGCCCACATCCAGCAAGGTATCGTCGGCCGTGATGGCAAAACCCTTGAGCAATTCGCCGGTTTCGCTGCGAAACCAGCCGTCGAGCATCGCGTCGTAGAGGCCGGCATCCCGGGGCGAAACGGCCGCCGTCGGCGCTGGCGAAGGCGCCACAGGCCTGCGCCCGGCCAGCCATCGCCGGATCATGGCTGCGTCGCGTTCCGGCGACGCTCGGACAGTTGTTCGAAAAACGCCCGCAAACGCTGCTCGGCGTTGGCCTGGCTGCAGAATTTCTCCAGGCTGCGCACGGCATGGGCCGACATGCGGCGATACCGCTCGGGATCATTTTTAGCCACATCGTAGCTGGCGCGGTAGGCCGAGCACAGCGAGTCCCAATCGGTGACATAACGCAGGGTCCGGTAAGCCGCACGCGGGTCGTGGGGCCAGGCGGTCAATTCCTCGGTCGAATCCACCACGAAGGCATTGTCGTGATCGATGTAGTCGGCCATCGCCGTGTTCAGCGGCGCAATTGCCGGACGGCCGCAGGACATGAACTCCATCAACGGCAGGCACTGCCCTTCGCCATAGGAACTGTTGACCACGTACCGGGTGGCTTCCACCAGCCGTTCGTAGTCCGCGTCCGCCAGGTAACCGTGGATCAGCACGATGCGGCAGCGGTACGACTGGTTCTTGTAGACGTGGTGGAGCATGTCGGTGAGCGCGGCGGTGACATCGTGGTGGGTCAGCTTGAGCACCAGGGTAGCGTCAGGAACATCGCGAAACGTCGCGCAAAATGCGCTGATCATGTCCTTCCAGTTCTTGCGCCCGTCGTAGGGATTGAACACGGAGGTATAGATCACACCGTCCAGCAGTAACTCGCAATCCTCGGCCGGGCCGTCCAGCACCAGCGGCGTGCCGGCCTGGTGCACCGGTGGGCCATAAGGCCGCAGGTCGGTGGTGCGACTGTCAATCAGCAGGCCACGCAATTGCAGGCGCATGTGATCCACGGTCGGCCGCTGGGCCAGCACCGCGCCACGGGCGGCAAAGCGGTCCCATACCGGCGCGGCGACAGCGGCGATGGGAAAGTCCGCGCCCATCACCTCACGAACGGTGTTGACGGTGAAGCTGGAATGGGTGATCGCCATGCCGGTCGCGCCCAAGACCACTCGCCAGTCGTGCCGGGCCTCGCCCTGCCAGCTTTCGGTAGGGATGGTGCTGAATTCCCAGGCGAACACCGGAATCGTCGGGCAAGCGTAGTGGGCAGCGGTGCGATGAGGCGGTGAAAACGACAGGAATACGCAATCCTCGCCACGCCCCAGGCAATCGGCGTACAGCTGATCGACCTCTTCGTCAGGCCGGGTCACTTCAACCACCCGCCCCAACCGCTCCAGCACCGGGCGAAACTCCTTGAGCACGAAGTAATAGCTGTACTCGGGCTTACCGAGGTTTTCCAGAATGTTGCTCTGGTTGGTTTCCGAATAAATGATGATCAACATGAGGCGCTACCTGCCTGGACCGCCAGCGGCAGCCCTTCGTCACAACCTGGCTCAGCCAGGAAATCCGCCAGGCGCTGCTGCACCGGGGCGAACGCGCAATAGCGGCGCATCCGCTCGTTCGCGGCAACCGCCATGGCCTGGTAGGCCTGCGGCTGGTGCTTGGCCATGGCGTAGCTCTGCTGATAGGCAAGTTTCAATGAGCCCCAGTCGGGTCGATGGCGCAGGGTACGATACAAAATGCGCGAGTCTTCCGGCCAGATGGTCGGTTCGCGGCTGGACTTGACGATGAAGGCCACCTCGGCGTCGATGTAATCGCGCATTGCCGTGTGGTCCGGCGCGATGACGGGGCGTGCACAGGACATGAACTCCATCAACGGCAGGCACAGGCCCTCGCAGCGGGACGCATTGACGTAGAAACTCGCCGCGCCATACAGCCGGGCGAATTGTTCGTCCTCCAGGTAACCGTGCATCACCACCACCCGGCAACTGAACGGCGACAGTTGGGACAGCAGCGTCAACAGTTCGACGTAGTAGGTCGACAGGTCGTTCTGGGTCATTTTCAGCACCAGCGTGGCGTCCTCGACGTCACGCAGGGCCCAACAGAATGCGGTGACCAACTGATGCCAGTTCTTGCGCCCGTCATCGGGGTTGAACACGCTGACGTACACCACGCCGCTGACTTCGGTTTCCACCACTTGGAGGGTATCCGGCAGCACGGCCTGGGGATGTGCCGGTGCCGCCGGTTCGGGGGCAGGCTCTGGAACGGGCTCGACGGCCACCGGCAGCGGTGCCGGCCCTCTCAGGACCCTGCTGATGGCAACGCGCACCGGCACGGGGACCAGGTCGCGGACCGCCTCGCGATACCAGCACAGCAGGTTGTGCTTGCACAGCCACACGGGGCCCTGCTCGTGCTTGCCGCTGAAGGCGCGGATGACTTCGCGCAGGTAATGGCGGGAAATGAATGCGCGCCGCCGCCAAGTCAGAGGGGGTGGCTCAATGATCGGTTCCGGCTCTGGTTCCGGTTCCGGTTCCGGCACTTCTTCGAGGATCGGTGCGATCAAGCCATCGGCCGACAGCCCGAGGGGCAGGCTGTCGATGATGCAGCCCTTGATCTGCAAGGTCGTTCCCGGGTTGATCGGCAGGCTCGGGTATTGCTCGCGAACCGCCGCGAAACGCTCCCACAGCGGCGTGGGCAATACCAATACCGGGAAATCCTCGCCCAAGGTCCGACGGATCGCCTCGGCCGTATGGCTGGACAGGGTAATCACCCGGCCATGACGGGCCAGCGTGCGACTCCAGTCATGCCGCAGGTCGTCGTCCCAGTGCTCGGCCGGGATCGAATCGAACTCCCAGGCCACCACGCAGACCATCGGGCAAAGCAGGTCCAGCGGCGTCTTGTGCGGGGGGGAAAACGAAAGGAACAAGCAGTCCTGCCCGGCCTGCTGCAGTGTCTGATACAGCGGATCGACCTCGGCAACCGACGACACCACATGCACCGGCCCCAGGCTTTCCAGCACGGGACGATAGGCCTTGAGCACGAAGTAATAGCTGTACTCAGGGCGGCCGAGGCTCTGGCTGATGGAGTGGTCGTTTACGTCCGAGTAAAGAATGAAATTCATGGCATCCCATCATGGCGCCGCCGTCCCGGCAGCCCCACTTCATGACGGTCGAGTCACGCATCGAGCCGGCCCGGGGGCCGCCACGCGTCGTTCATCTCGCTACCCGTCTCGTTCTTGTTTTTTTATGGTCCTGCTCCTGGGGTTCCTCTCGAAGATCGAAACCAGGGACAGCCTGACGAGGGGCATTCTAAACACATCCGCCAAGGGTTCGTGAACCGCCCGGCGAGAATAAACCAGCTATAAATATGAGAACTGACCAGTCACGGTTTGCGCTGTTGAAATTGCTGCAAAATTGGCACAGATTGGCAACCAAACAACTACAACAAACGCTTCTCTAGGCTAATCGTTGAGTGGCTTTTCCCCGATCTTACGGAAATTTCCCACTCAGTTCGCAATAGACGAAGCAACCATCAGGGGAGCTGGTGCTTGAAAAAACGTCTGTTCGTTACGGGCCTCAGCGGTTTCGTTGGACGTCACCTCAAATCTCGACTGAACGGTCATGATTCGACGTGGCAGGTGATGCCTGTCGCCGCACGCTACGACCTGACGGACGCCAAGACCCTGGAGGGCCTCTGGCCCGAGCTTCCCGACGCCGTGATCCACCTGGCAGGCCAGACCTTTGTGCCCGAAGCCTTCCGCGATCCGGCGCGCACCCTGCACATCAACCTGATGGGCACCTTGAACCTGCTCCAGGCCCTCAAGGCCCGGGGTTTCACCGGGACGTTCCTGTATGTCAGCTCCGGTGACGTCTATGGCCAGGTCGGTGAAGACCGACTGCCGATTACCGAACTGCAACCGCCCGCCCCGCGCAACCCGTATGCCGTGAGCAAGCTGTCGGCCGAACTGCTGAGCCTGCAGTGGGGCATGAGCGAAGGCTGGCCGGTGCTGGTGGCCCGCCCGTTCAATCACATCGGTGCCGGCCAGAAGGACAGCTTCGTCATTGCCAGCGCCGCCCGGCAGATCAGCCGGATCAAGCTGGGCCTGCAACCGGCCCGGCTGCAAGTGGGCGATATCGACGTGACCCGCGACTTCCTCGATGTCGGCGATGTGATTTCGGCCTACCTGACCCTGCTGGAAAAAGGCACCCCGGGGCAGGTCTACAACATCTGCTCGGGGCGCGAGCAAAGCATTCGCAACCTGATCGAACAACTGGGCGATCTCGCCCAGGTCGATGTGCAACTTATCCAGGACCCTGCGCGTCTTCGCCGCGCAGAACAGCGTCGCGTCTGTGGTAGCCCAGCCAAGCTACGACAGGCCACCGGATGGACGCCCGAAACAACAACACAACAATCCTTGCGGACGATCCTGTCCGACTGGGAGATACGGGTACAACAAGAATGAAAAGTGCATTGATCACAGGGATCACCGGCCAGGACGGCGCGTATCTGGCCAAGTTGCTGCTCGACAAGGGTTACAAAGTCCACGGCCTGGTGGCGCGACGCAGCAGCGATTCGCGCTGGCGGCTGCGAGAGATGGGCATCGAACAGGACATCGTTTACCTGGACGGTGACATGGCCGATGCCTGCTCGGTGCAACGGGCAGTGATCAAGTCGGCGCCGGACGAGGTGTATAACCTGGCCGCGCAAAGTTTCGTCGCGGCCTCCTGGGACCAGCCGGTGACCACCGGCATCGTCGACGGGCTGGGGGTTACCCACCTGCTCGAAGCCATTCGCCAGTTCAGTGTGCAGACCCGCTTCTACCAGGCCTCCACCAGCGAAATGTTCGGCCTGATCCAGGCCGAGCAACAAGACGAGCACACCCCGTTCTATCCGCGCAGCCCCTATGGCGTGGCGAAACTGTACGGCCACTGGATCACCGTCAACTACCGGGAAAGCTTCGGCCTGCATGCCAGCAGCGGCATCCTGTTCAACCACGAATCACCGCTGCGCGGCATCGAGTTCGTGACTCGCAAGGTCACCGATGCCGCTGCGCGCATCAAGCAGGGCAAGCAGCAGGAATTGCGCCTGGGCAATATCGACGCCAAGCGCGACTGGGGCTTTGCCGGCGATTACGTCGAAGCCATGTGGCTGATGTTGCAACAGGACAGCCCCGATGATTACGTGGTGGCCACCGGCGTCACCACCACCGTGCGCGAGATGTGCAGGATTGCCTTCGAACACGTGGGCCTGGACTACCGTGACTTCGTCAAGATCGACCCGGCGTTTTTCCGCCCGGCCGAAGTCGAGGTGTTGCTCGGCAACCCGGCCAAGGCACAACGCGTCCTGGGCTGGAAGCCTCGGACCGACCTCGACACCCTGATCCGCATGATGATGGATGCGGACATGAAACGCGTCGCCAAGGAGTAGGCCATGCTCATTCCCGTGATTCTTTCCGGCGGTGCCGGGACGAGGTTGTGGCCGGTGTCCCGCGAGGGCCATCCCAAGCCTTTCATGCTCTTGCCCGACGGCCAGTCGCTGCTGAGCAAGACCTATCGGCGGGCGGCGGGGTTGTTCGACGGTCGAGGCGACATCGTCACCGTCACCAATCGCGAGTACTACTTCCAGAGCCGCGACCACTATCAGAGCGCTCACCTGGAGCGTTATCGCGGTCACTTCGTTCTGGAACCGACAGGCCGCAACACCGCGCCGGCCATTGCCACGGCCACCCTCGCGGTACAGGCCCTGCACGGTGACGAGGCGATCCTGGTGGTCATGCCTGCCGATCACTTGATCAAGGACGAGGCGGCCTTCAAGGCCTCCGTTGAGCACGCCGTGGAGCTGGCCAAAAACGGCCATCTGGTGACCTTCGGCGTGCTGCCCTCGGCGCCGGAAACCGGCTTCGGCTATATCGAACGGGGCCAGCCCCTGGATACCAAGGGCGCGGCCAAGGTCGTGAGATTTGTCGAAAAGCCCGACTTGCAGACCGCTACGCAGTACCTGGAAAGTGGCCGTTTCCTGTGGAATTCGGGGATGTTCTGCTTCTCGGTCAAGACCCTGTTGGCGGAGCTGCACGCCCACGCCCCCGAGCTGCTGGAACAGGCGCGCGCCTGTGTCACGGCCAGCACGGCGGTGGAAACCTCAGGTTGTGTGCAGCAGGAATTGTCCGCGGCGCATTTCGCCGAAATGCCGGACATCTCCATCGACTACGCCCTGATGGAGCGCTCAGCCAATGTCGTGGTGATCCCGGCCGCCTTCGACTGGAGCGATATCGGTTCCTGGAGCGCCGTCGCCAGCCTGGTACCCGCCGACGGGCAAAACAACCGCGCCACCGGTGAAGCCCTGTTTATCGACAGCCAGAACACCTTCGTCCAGAGCGACAGCCGCCTGGTGGCCGCCCTGGGCGTGGAAAACCTGATCATCATCGACACCGCCGACGCCGTGCTGGTGGCCCATGCCGACCGCGCCCAGGATGTTCGCCGCGTCGCCCGGCAACTCAAGGACAAGGACCACGAAGCCTATCGCCTGCATCGCACGGTCAGCCGTCCATGGGGCAGTTATACCGTCCTCGAAGAAGGTCCACGTTTCAAGATCAAGCGCATCGTGGTCAAGCCTGGCGCATCGCTGTCGCTGCAAATGCACCATCACCGCAACGAACATTGGGTAGTCGTCGAAGGCATGGCCAAGGTCACCAATAACGGCTCGGGCTCGCACCTGGTCGCCAAGAACGAATCGACCTTCATTCCCGCCGGCCACAAGCATCGCCTGGAAAACCCCGGTGTCATCGACCTGGTCATCATCGAGGTCCAGAGCGGCGAATACCTCGGGGAAGACGACATCGTCCGCTTCGAAGACCACTACGGCAGGGCCGTCTGATGCTGTTGGCCTTGCAACGCTCACTGTGGAGCTATCGCGGCTTCGTCCTGGGCAGCGTCAAGCGCGAGTTCCAGGCACGCTATCGCAACTCGTTGTTCGGCGCGTTGTGGACGGTGCTCAACCCGTTGTCGATGATCCTCGTCTACACGGTGATTTTTTCCCACATCATGCGTGCCCGCCTGCCCGGGGTCGAAGACGGCATGGCCTACAGCGTCTACCTCTGTGCCGGGCTGCTGACCTGGGGGTTGTTCGCGGAAATCACCACCCGCAGCCAGGGCATGTTCCTGGAAAACGCCAACCTGCTGAAAAAGATCAGCTTCCCCCGGATCTGCCTGCCGGTGATCGTGCTGTTCAATGCAGGGATCAACTTCGCGATCATCCTCGGGCTCTTTCTCGGTTTCCTGCTGATCACCGGGCGCTGGCCAGGCATGACCTTGCTGGCCCTGGTGCCGCTGCTGGCCCTGCAAGTGATGTTCGCCGCCGGGCTGGGCATGCTGCTGGGGATCCTCAATGTGTTTTTCCGCGATGTCGGGCAGTTGTTCGGCATTTGCCTGCAATTCTGGTTCTGGCTCACACCGATCGTTTACCCGATGACGATCCTGCCGCCATCGATCCAGCAACTGCTCGCCTTCAACCCCATGACTGCCCTGATGCAGAGCTACCAGAACCTGTTTCTCTACAACCAGTGGCCGGTCTGGAGTTCGCTGGTGCCGTTGCTGGTGGTGGCCCTGTTGTTGTGTGCCTTGGGCCTGCGCATGTTTCGCCGGCGCGGCGGTGAAATGGTGGATGAACTCTGATGGGACATTTGCGCGTCACCGGCCTGGGCAAGGCCTACAAGCAGTATCCGAACCGCTGGAGCCGGCTGTTCGAGTGGTTGATCCCCTTTTCCCGCCAGCGCCATCAACTGCACTGGATCCTGCAAGGCGTGGATTTCGAGATCCAGCCCGGCGAAGCCGTCGGCATCGTCGGGGTCAACGGTGCCGGCAAAAGCACGTTGCTCAAGATGATCACCGGCACCACCCAACCCACCTGCGGCCACATCCACTTGCAAGGCCGCGTCGCCGCGTTGCTGGAATTGGGCATGGGCTTTCATCCAGACTTCACCGGCCGCCAGAACGCGTTCATGGCCGGTCAGTTGCTGGGTATGCACGTGGAGGAAATACAAGCGTTGATGCCCGAGATCGAGGGGTTCGCCGAAATCGGCGAGGCCATCGACCAGCCGGTACGCACCTACTCCAGCGGCATGCAGATGCGCCTGGCGTTCAGCGTTGCCACCGCCCGACGCCCGGACATCCTGATCGTCGACGAAGCACTGTCGGTGGGCGATGCCTACTTCCAGCACAAGAGCTTCGAGCGCATCCGCAGCTTCCGCAAGGCCGGCACCACGCTGCTGATCGTGTCCCACGATCGCTCGGCGATCCAGTCGATCTGCGACACCGCCATCCTGCTCGAACACGGGCGCATGGCCATGCGCGGCAAGCCGGAAGAGGTGATGGATTACTACAACGCGATGCTGGCCCAGCGCGAGGGCCAGGTGGTTCGCCAGGAAATGCTCGCCAACGGCCAGATACGCACGATTTCCGGTACCGGCGAGGCCGGCATCGTCGATGTGCAATTGCTCAACAGCCAGGGGCAGTCGGTGGAAGTGGCCGAGATCGGCCAGCCAATGGTGTTGCAAGTGCGGGTTGAAATCCGCCAGGACATCGAGCGGCTGGTGCTGGGCTTTTTGATCAAGGACCGCCTTGGCCAACCCATGTACGGCATCAACACCCATCGCCAGGACAAAGCCGTGACCGACCTCAAGGCCGGCGAACAGATCACCTTCCGTTTCAGTTTCGACATGCGCCTGGGCAAGGGCAATTACTCCGTCGCGCTCAGCCTGTCGCGACTGGACTCGCACCTGGACCGTAATTTCGAATGGCGCGACTATGGGTTGGTGTTTCACGTCATCAATAATCGCCAGGAGGATTTCGTCGGCTGTTCCTGGCTCCAGGCCCGGACCAGTATCCAGCGTTCGAGCCAGACGGCCGTCGAGGCGTTGCCGCAAAAGGAGTTGCCATGAGCCGTCTGCTGGTGGATTGCACCTACGTATACGACCACCCGAATGACAACTCCGGCATTCAGCGAGTGGTGCGCAACGTCATTCGCGAATTACCGGCCAAGGACCAGGACCGCGAATGCATTCCCGTGGTGATGCTGCAGGGCAAGCTGTATGAAGTGATAAGCCTGGCTCCCCTGCCCACGGACGGACTGGATCTGGCCGGCCTGCGAGTACGGCTGCTACAGTTCGCCAACCTGTTCTGGGTCAGACATCGGTCCCTCGAACAGCAGCGCCCCTTCAGCCAGTCGATCTGGGCGCGCCGCTTCCTGTACGTTGCTTGCCGACTGTTCGCCCTGGGGTGCCTGAGCCTGCCCATTCGAATCCTCGATCGTCTGCTCAAACGCAAGCCTGCCCCGGCGCGCAGCGTACCGCTGGCACATCGAGCCGGCGATCAACTGGTATTGCTGGACTCTTCCTGGCACTCAGGTTTCTTTCCCCTGGCCGAACAGCTCAAGCGTGATGGCGTCGGGATCATCTCGGTGATCTATGACCTGATTCCCCTGACCCACCCACAATTCTGCGACGCCGGGCTGGTCAAGGTGTTCGACCATTGGTTCGACTGGATTGCCCGCACCGCCGACGGCTACATCGCCATCTCCACCACCATCCGCGACCAGCTTCGCCAGGAAATGGTCCGACGTATTGGCGAACAACAGGTGCGCGAGCGCTGGTTCGACTATTTCCACTTGGGCAGCGAACTGGACCTGATCGACGCCACTCACGCCGTCGACCCGAACTTGCTGCGGCTGTTCAAGCGCCCCGAACCGGTGTTCCTGATGGTCAGCACCATCGAACCGCGGAAAAACCATGCCTACCTGATCGATGCGTTCGAGCGGGCCTGGGCCGCCGGGTCACAAGCACGGTTATGCATCGTCGGGAAAATCGGCTGGAAATGCGAAGCCCTGATCGAACGTATCCAACGTCATCCACAACTCGACAGCCGCCTGTTCATGTTCAACAACCTGGCGGACCAAAGCCTGGAACACGCCTATCGACACTCCACTGCACTGGTGTTCCCGTCCTACGTGGAGGGCTTCGGCCTGCCGTTGGTGGAGGCCATGCAACGCGGCTTGCCGGCGATGGGCAGCGACATCCCGGTATTTCGGGAAATCGGCGGTGACTTCATGGTCTACTTCGATCTCGACGATCCCCAAAGCCTGGCGAACCTGGTCATCGACATGGAACACACCGGGGTATTCCCGGCCAGGCGCAACCTGGAGCAATGGCAATGGCTGAGTTGGCGCCAGGCCAGCGCGCAACTGGTGGAGCGGATCGAGCGACACGTCGACGAAGTGATCGTCGACAGGGAAACAGCATGCGGATAGCCCTCAACGCACGCATTCTCCAGGCGCCACGCACCGGCATCGGCCACTACGTGGCGGAACTGGCGACGGCCTTGGCCCGGGAACCGGATGTACAGCTGTCGCTATTCCACGGCTGGGGCTGGAGCCCGCAATTGCCGCCAACCGCCAAGCCTGGCTATTCAAGGCTGAGCCCCTTGCTGCGACGGGTTCCGGGCGCCTACCAGGCGCGGCGCTGGCTGGAGCAGAAACGCTTCGATCAAGGTCGTTCAAAAGCTATCGACCTGTATCACGAGCCCAGCCTGTGGCCGCTGGCCTTCGAAGGGCCGACGGTGATCACTCTCCATGACCTGACGCACCTGCGCTACCCCGAGACGCAACCACCGGCACGCCTGAAGGAAATCGAGCGACGACTCAGCCACGCAGTGGAGCAGGCGCAGCTGATCCTGACCGACTCGCAGTTCATCGCCGATGAAGCCCAGCAGTATTTCGGCCTGCCCGCCGAGCGCCTGAGGGTCGCGCCACTGGGGGTCGCGGCACGTTTCCACCCGCGCGAACCGGAAGCGATCGACGCCGTGCTCAAAGCCCATGGCCTGGAGCACGGCCGATACTTCCTCTGTGTCGGCACCCTGGAGCCACGCAAGAACCTGTCGTTGGCCCTGCGCGCCCATGCCGGGCTCCCTGAATCCCTACGTCAGGCTTTTCCTTTGTTCATTGTAGGAATGAGCGGATGGCAACAGGCGCAGCTCAATGATGAGTTGAAACGCGCCCTGGCTGGCGGTCATGTTTGTCTGGCGGGTTACCTGCCTGACGAACAGGTCGCCCATTTGTTGGCGGGAGCACGGGCACTGGTGTTCCCGTCGTACTACGAAGGTTTTGGCCTGCCGGTGCTCGAAGCCATGGCCAGTGGCACGCCGGTGATGACCACCCGCTGCTCGGCGATGCCGGAAGTGGCCGGGCCGGCCGGTATCTATTGCGAACCCGACGATCCGCAAGGCATGCGCGACGCCATGGAGCGGTTGATTGAAGACCGCCTACACTGGCAAGCATGTCGGGAGGCGGGATTACAACAGGCGGCGCTGTTTTCCTGGGAACGCTGTGCAAAGGTCACTGCCCACGCGTATCGCCAGGCCTTGGGAGGTTGAATGCGAGTCCTGCACTTCTACAAAACCTATTTGCCTGACTCCATGGGTGGCATCGAACAGGTGATTTTTCAACTCTGCGACAGCACTGACCGGCTGAGTATCGATAACACTGTGTTGGCCCTGAGCGGGCAGCCATCACCAGAACCGATCCAGCTTCGACAGCATGTCGTTCACCAAGCCCGGATGGACTTCCAAGTGGCGTCCACCGGTTTCTCCTACAGCGTGTTCAAGAAATTCCGTGAGTTGGCCGCCGAAGCGGACGTGATCAACTACCACTTCCCCTGGCCGTTCATGGACCTGGTGCACTTTTGCAGTGCCGTGAAAAAACCCTACGTGGTGACCTACCATTCGGACATCGTTCGCCAACGGCACCTGCTCAAGCTCTATCGGCCGCTGATGCGACGCTTCCTGGACGGCGCTGACCGCATCGTCGCGGCCTCGCCGAACTATGTTCATACCAGCGATGTGCTCAAGGAATACAGCGCCAAGACCCGTGTCATCACCTACGGCCTGAACAAGACCAGTTATCCACAGCCTGACGCCGAGCGCATGGCGCACTGGAAGGCAAAACTGGGCGAGCGCTTCTTTTTGTTCGTGGGGGTGATGCGTTATTACAAAGGCCTGCACATTCTGCTCGACGCCCTCAAAGGCGTGGATTACCCCGTCGTCATCCTGGGCGCCGGCCCATTGGAAAAGCAACTGCATGCCCAGGCCACGAAACTGGGCCTGCGTAACCTGCATTTCCTCGGGCGCCTGGGGGACGAAGACAAGGTCGCATTGCTGGAACTGAGTTATGCCATCGTGTTTCCTTCACACCTGCGCTCCGAAGCCTTTGGCATCTCCCTGCTCGAAGGCGCGATGTTCGGCAAGCCGATGATCTCCAGCGAAATCGGCACCGGCACCAGCTACATCAACATCCACGACGAAACCGGCCTGGTGGTGCCCCCCAGCAACCCCGAGGCCTTCCGCGAGGCGATGCGCACCCTGTGGGAAAACCCGGCCCAGGCCCAGGCAATGGGCATCAAGGCCGAAGCCCGTTACCGCCAGTTGTTCACCTCCGAAGAGATGGGCCAAAAGTGGGTGCAGTTGTACGAGGAACTGCTGGAGGAAAAGGCACTTTCCTACGCCTGATACCAAATCACGATAGAGCGACGAAATCTCTGCCGTGTGGGAGCAAAGCTTGCTCCCACAGTGAAGATACCCCCCTCACCACCGGGTCTGTTTCAGGCGTGCTTTTGCAACCCGACAACCGTACGCGGCATGCCCACGAACCCGGGCAAGGCTTCGATCCGCACCAGCCAGGCCCGCACATGGGCATAGTCCTCCAGCGACACATTGCCTTCCGGTGCGTGGGCGATGTAGCTGTAGCCGGCGATGTCCGCGACAGTCGCCGTGTCACCCGCCAGAAAATCACGACGGCTCAATTCCTGATCGATGACTTTCAGCACAGCGTGGGAACGGGCAATCACGTCCTCGGCGTTGTAGGCCGCGCCAAACACCGTGATCAGCCGTGCGGTGGCTGGCCCCGCATGGATCGGCCCGGCCGCCGCCGACAACCAGCGCTGCACCCGCGCGGCGCCGACTGGATCGGTGGGCAGCCAGCGACCCTTGCCATATTTGTGCGCCAGGTACACCAGGATCGCGTTGGAGTCCGCCAGCACCACGCCGTCATCGTCAATGACCGGTACCTGGCCAAACGCATTGAGCGCGAGGAAACCCGCCTGTTTGTGCGCGCCCTTGGCCAAGTCGACGAAGACCTCCTCGACCGGTAGCCCGAGCAACGAAAGCATCAATTGAACGCGATGGGAATGGCCGGAAAGCGGGAAGTGATAGTGCTTGATAGGGTTCATGGTCGACTCCGCAGGAAGTGACGCCATCAGCACAACGGCGTCGATGGGGTCATCTTCCGCTCCGGGCCAAAACAAGAGAATCACCCAGAAATGCAATCCATTGTTTCAGCCAGAGAAACAATGCGTCAGCCGCTCAAGGCTGGATGTTCGCGCAATGCACTGACGACAAAATCGACAAAACTGCGGACCCGCGCCGGCGCATTGCGTCCGCCCTGGTACACCACATGGATCGGCAGAGGCGGCAATTCGAAATCGGCCAGGACGATTTCCAGTTCGCCGGCGGCCACGTTGCCTGCCACTTGATAAGACAGGACTCGCGTCATTCCCAACCCCTGGCAAGCGGCGGTGATCGCCGCCTGGTTGGCCGTCACCACCAGCCGAGGCACGGGCCGGACGGCCAACGGTTGGCCTGAGTCGATGAAGGTCCAGCTTTTGACCTGGCCAATGGCCGACGACGCCACCACGGGCATTCGCTCCAGGTCATCCGGATGCCGGGGCCGCCCGTGGCGTGCGAAGAAATCCGGGGAGCCGCACACCACTCGCCGTACTTCACCGACCCGAACGGCGTGTAGGTTGCTGTCCGGCAGCTCGCCGATGCGCAGGGCAACGTCGATGCCCTCCTCCACCAGGCTGACCGTGCGGTCCAACAACAAAGCGTTGATGCTGACCTCGGGGAACCGATGCAGGTAATCCACCAGCAGCGGCGTGACGAACAACTGGCCGAACAGCACCGGCGCGGTGATCGTCAATTGCCCACGGGGCTGGACGTGGCTGCCGGCCGCCGAATCCTCGGCTTCCTGCAAATCGCTCAGGATCCGCCGACAGTCCTCGAGAAAGCGCTGACCGGCTTCACTCAGGTACACATTGCGGGTGGTGCGCACCAGCAATGGCGTGCCGATACGTTGCTCCAACCCTGCCACCGCCCGCGTGACGCTGGCCGCCGACAGGCCCAGGCGCCGCGCCGCGGCCGAAAACCCCGACTCCTGGGCTACAGCGAGAAAAACCTGCATTTCCTGGAACCTGTCCATCCATCCCCCGATGAGAAATCCTGATACAAGTTTTCCGCGCACCTCAAAAACAGCGCTGCGCCGCCATTGTAGAGGCCTGCGCCAGTGAACCACAGCCTAGCGCAGCCGGACACCGGGACATTGGCTCGGCCAGGGGCGATTGCCCTTGGTACCATCCCTCCTCATGACAGTTTCATGACCGAAGGAAGAACCTGCTGTGGGAGCGAGCTTGCTCGCGATGGCGTCAGTCAGTCACATGCCATATGGACTGATACACCGCTATCGCGAGCAAGCTCGCTCCCACAGGGTGGGTGTGTCGTTCAATGGATTGGCTTCAACAGAAAGGCCCGTTTCTCGTGAATATTATTTATCGCGCTTCAACCCACCCCCGCGCCGCCCTCATCACCCTGATTGGCTGCGTATTACTCGTCCCCATGGGCCTGCGTCTCGCCCTGGGTTGGTCCGACCCGCTGGGGTATCTGTCGGACCTGGGCGTCGGTGGGTTACTGATCGCGTTGTTTTATCGCCGTCCCTGGTGGCTGGTGCTGCCGGTATTGTTGGCCTGGAGCGCATTGACGCTGGCCAGCATCGAATTGGTCAGTGCGGTGGGGCGGATGCCCAATCCTTCGGACATTCATTACCTGACCGACCCGCAGTTCGTTGAAAACTCCACCAGCGGCGGTTTCGCCCATCCGTGGCTGGCCGCGATCCAGTTGGCCGCGCTGGCGTTCTGGCTGATGACCCAATGGACCAGCAGCCCACGCCTGGCGCCACGCTTGCCTCGCCACGCCTGGGCCGTGCCCGTGTTGCTCCTGTTGAGCCACGGCGCATTGCAAACCTGGCGCCCCAGTGAGGCGGACCAATGGAACGTGTTCAACCTGCCTCACCAACTCGTCACCGCAGGTGTCGCCGCCGGGCAGGACCAAGCCCGGCAATGGCTCGACGGCGATGCCGTGGACCCCGCCCCGCCCATGGCAGGGCTGACCCGCCTGGACCTCGATGGCAACAGGCTGCTGGCCGAACCGGGGCGTGCGCGCAACGTCCTGGTCATCGCCCTGGAGGGCATTCCTGGCGCCTACGTGAGTGCCAACCGCCAGGCCTTGAACAGCCGCTATCAGGAAAACCTGATGCCACACCTCAGCGCCTGGGCCGAGCGAGGCATGAACACCCCCGATTACGTCCTGCACAGCCACCAGACCATTCGTGGCTTGTACGCGATGCTGTGTGGCGACTACGACAAACTCGACGACGGCACGCCCAAAGGCGTCGAAATGCTCAACCAGACCCAGCGCAACCAGGCCTGCCTGCCGGCCCAGTTGCGCCAGAACGGCTTTTCCACGCATTTCCTCCAGGGCGCGGGCCTGCGGTTCATGGCCAAGGACCGGATCATGCCGCACATCGGCTTCGACACGACCCTGGGCATGGAGTGGTTCACTCGCCCCGCCTACCTGGAATTTCCTTGGGGCAAGGACGACAAGACCTTCTTCGAAGGCGCACTGGACTACGTCGGACAACTGCAGCAGGCGGACAAACCGTGGATGCTGACCCTGCTGACCGTGGGCACCCACCAACCCTACTCGGCGCCGGATGACTACCTGCAACGCTACGACACCGCCAAGCAGGCGGCGGTGGGTTACCTGGACGACGCACTGGCGAGCTTCCTGGCGGGCCTGGAACGCCAGGGCATCCTGGACAATACCCTGGTGGTCATCACCTCGGACGAATCCCATGGCATCGACGATGTGCGGCTGGCCTCGTCCTGGGGGTTCAACCTGACGCTGGCGCCGGAACCATTGCCCCGGATCAAGTCAGGCACCTACGGGCATGTGGACCTGACCGCCTCGATCCTCGATTACTTCGGCTTCACGGTGCCCACGTCGTTGTCCGGTCGCTCGATGTTCAGGGACTACCCGACGGGCCGAGAAATCATGTCGTTCACCAATGGCAAGCTGCGCTACCACGACGGTAAGGGCACATTCACCGAATGCGATTTCCTCCAGCATTGCCGTTACTACAGCAGCGAAGGTTTCATCGCCGACCGCGCCACCTATGGCGGGCAATACAGCGGCCAGCGCGCCCGATTGATCAGCGCCCGGGCCACGGCCCTGGACCAGACCCTGATGCGCACGCCCCTGAACCAGCACTATCAGTTCGGCAGCGCCGATAAAATCCCGCTGCCGGCCCAGGTCACCAACGACTGGACCGACAACCTGATCGGTGCCCAATACCTGGAAATGCCCAAGGGTTCACAGACCCGCGTCAGCCTGACCATCCGTGCGGTAGAGGCAGACCATGCCGCCTACATCTCCCTCAAGGCCAAGGAGTTCGAGCAGGATGTGCCAATGGACCTGCCGACCGAGGTGGCGGTGACACCCGACCAGCCGCTGGTGATGAACATCAGTTTCGACAACCCACAGCAGCGCAAGGCGTTTTCCTTCCATCTGCTCGGCCATGGCGTCGGCGCCATCGAAATCAGCGACTTCAGCGTCGTGACCGAACTGCCGGACCAGACGGACCAGCCGCAATACCTGGACGATATGCAGGAAGACAGCGAGGCCCAATCCAGTTGAACAAAAAACGCGGCTAATCCAGCAACCGATGCAGCTTGGCGTACTGCAACAACATGATGGTCTTGCCGTCGCAGATCTCCCCGCTCTCGATCATGCCCAAGGCCTGGTCGAGGGACAGCTCCAGCACTTCGATCTCTTCGCCCTCGGCTTCAAGGCCACCGCCTTCGTGCTGCTTGTCTTCGTCGAAATATTCGCCAACGAAAAAATGCACCCGCTCAGTCACCGAGCCTGGGCTCATGAAGGCGTCGAACACCTTGCGCACGTCCTGGATGATGTAGCCGGTTTCCTCCTGGGTTTCCTTGCGGATGCAGGTGTGCGGGTCGTCGTTGTCCAACAGGCCGGCACAGGTTTCTATCAACAGGTCATCGTGCCCGTTGACGAAGGCAGGGAAGCGGAACTGCCGGGTCAACACCACCGTTTGCTTGGCCTTGCTGTACAGCAGAATGGTGGCGCCGTTGCCCCGGTCATAGGTCTCGCGCGTCAGTTCGCGCCATTGGCCATTGCGGCCGAGGTAGTCATAGGTGGTCTTGCGCAGCACGTACCAATCGTCCGAGAGGACTTCGACGTGCTTGATGCGTACGCGATCCTTGATGCTGATTGCCTGTGTCATTTACCCACTCCGTTCAAGGCCAAAGGTCCCATTAGAACCCTATTACAACGATGCAGGCACGCGTGGCAATGCGCGTTTGTGGGCGGTCTTGAGGTAGGCGCGTTCAATGATCTGTCGCGCCTGGGGCGACACCTCTTGGCCCATCAGGTACGCGTCGATTTCCTCGTAGCTGCAGCCATACGCCACTTCGTCCAACTTGCCGGGCGCCAGGTCTTCCAGGTCCGCGGTCGGCGCCTTGCGCACCAGGTGCGCGGGGGCGCCCATCGCGTCGGCCAACAACCTCACCTGGGTCTTCGTCAGCCCGGACAACGGTCCCAGGTCGCACGCGCCGTCGCCGAACTTGGTGAAAAATCCCATCACCGCCTCTGCCCCATGATCGGTGCCCACCACCAACCCGTTGCTTAAGTTGGCAATGGCGTATTGCGCCAGCATCCGTGCCCGGGCCTTGGCGTTGCCTTTGGCAAAGTCGCTGAGTTCGGCCGAAGGCTGCAAGCCATCGATGGCGATGCTGCCCATCAGCCCGTCGACACACGCGGCGATGTTGCTGGTGGTGATCACGTCCGGCCGGATGAAGTCCAGGGAAGCCTGGGCGTCTTGCTCGTCGGCCTGGGCCTTGTACGGCAGCCGGACGGCGATAAACCGCGCCGCGTAGTCTTCACCCCGCAGTTGCTCCACCGCCAACTGGCAGAGGCGACCGGCGGTAAGGGAGTCGACGCCGCCACTGATCCCCAGGACCAGGGACTGGCAACCCGACTCGCGCAAGATCTGCTTTATGAACTCGACGCGGCGGGCAATCTCGGTTGCTTCGCCGCCCTGCGTGAGTTGGCGGTCGATACCCAGCTCCTGGGCAATGCTCTCTTGCTGAAACGAAGTCATATCAAGCTCCCAACTGTGGATTGATCAGGGCGACGTTGAACACTTGGGCGGCATACCGCAGAAACGAGACATCCTCGCAGACGTTCTTGATCGGGTCGTCGGAGAACTTCACCACCGGTTCGCCGTGGACCCGCACCAGTTTCATGACGATGCTCAGCGGTTCGACACCGTCGACATCACAAGCCAGGCTGGTGCCCATGCCAAAGCCGAATTTGGCCTTGCCGCGAACATGACGCAGGATCGGCAGGCACTTTTCGAAATTGAGGCCATCGGAGAACATCAGGTCCTTGGTACGCGGATCGATGCCCAGTTCCTGATAGCGCCCCAGCACCTTGTCGGCCCAGACGATCGGATCACCGGAATCCTGGCGCAGGCCGTCATAGAGCTTGGCAAAGTACAGGTCGAAATCCTTGAGGAAAAAGTCGGTGCTGATGCAGTCCGTCAGGGCGATACCAAGGCGGCCGCGATACTCGCGCACCCAATTTTCCAACGCCGCGTTCTGGCTCTCGCGCAAGCGTCCGAGTTGCTGGTGCACCATCAGCCATTGGTGAGCCATGGTGCCGATCAGGGGCAGATCGAACTCGTACGCCAGGTGAGCGTTACTGGTGCCGACAAAGACCCCAGGAAAATCGCTGCGCATCACATTCACCACTTCACGCTGGGCCCTGAACGACAGCCGCCGCCGGGTGGAGAAGTCTGAAACGCGAAACTCGGCGAGTTCTTCACGGCTGGCATTTTTCTCCAGCCATTCGAACTTCTGGTACAGCTTGCGGGTGACGTCGGCCAACTCGACCTCGGGGTATTTCTCGCGGTTGCGCAGTTCGCTGACCATCGCCAATACCGGTTGCTCGAACATGATGCAGTGCAGCATCGGGCCACGGACGCGGATGTGCAGTTGGCCATCGACTTCCGCAACGTGGATGTAACGCAAGTTGAAGCGAAACAGGCCAAGAAACTGTTCGAAGTCCGGGGTCAGGTACTCACGGAAACGCTTGTTGAACAGGAACCGCTGCTCTCCTTCGCGCAACTGCAACCCGGCGAGCTTCTCCAGTTCGACACGAATGTCCGGGATCAGGTGACCGAGCCGCTCCTTGGAACGCACGATGAACTGGTATTCCACCTCGACATTCGGGTGCTGGTGCAAGACCGCCTGCATCATGGTGAAGGTGTAGTAGTCGGTATCCAGAAGGCTCTGGATGGTGCCACTGCTTGAATCGAATGCACTGTCCATGTCTTTTCCTTATGGGTTTGCCAGGCGGATGGTTTCTTCGCGGGTCGCGGCAACCGAGATCCCCGCTTGCTGCATGTCTTGGATGGCTTGAATCGCCCCCTCCTCACTGATGGCCCGACAGGCCGGGAGGTGAATGATCACCTTGAAGCCGGCGGCGGCCAGTTGCAGGGCGGTGGTCTTGACGCAGAAATCCAGCGCCAGCCCGCCGACAATGACCTGCTCCACTCCCAGGCCCCTCAGGTACTCGATCACCCCGGTGGACAGCTTGCCGTGCAGGTCGTGGTAGCAGGCGCCGTACGGGTGCAAATCCGGCTCGACCCCCTTCCAGACGAAATAGTCGTAGTCGTACGGGGTCGGCAGTTGATCCAGCAGGGCGAAACCTTCGGTACCAGGGACGCAGTGGCTGACCCAGGTGATGTCGGCGTGCTCGAGCCCGGTGGGCACGAACATCTGTGCGTGATCGGCGACCACCCACGGGGCCAGGGGCGAATGGGCGTCCTTGCTGCCGATACGGAGGCTGGCCAGGGACGCGATGAAATTCAGCTCACCGGCAATCTGGTCACCACCCGGCACCGGAAGCTCATCGGGGCATAGCGGCGTGAAGCTCTTTTGCGCATCGACATCGAAGGAAGCGGTTTTCCGGGTCAGGCTGTTCATGCTGGGTTTCTCCTCTTCATGGTCACGAGAGTACATAAGGTGTACTTTCATAACAAGCCATCCGTAGAAAATATTTTTGACGTGCCCTTTCCATCCAAACCAATTGGTGCAACAGAAAGCGGGTTTTCACAAAAAAGATTTTGCTGATAGAGTACATGTCATGTACCAACAGAGGATGAGCCATGTTCGAGATAGCCCTTTATGGCGGCGCCTTCAATCCCCCTCACGCCGGTCATGCCCAGGTGATGATCGAGGCCTCATGCCACGCCAGACGTGTGCTGGTGGTCCCAAGCTTGCGGCATCCCTACGGCAAGCAAATGGTCGACTATGAGGTGCGCCTGAACTGGCTGGAATCGATCGTCGAGAACGTTCAGCCGCTGTGCCGCGCCGAAGTGCGTGCAAGCCGGGTGGAACAGGTCGTGGCCCGAGGCGTTGAAGGCGCGATCTACAGCTACACCCTGCTCGTCCACCTCGCCGACAGCCTGGCCCTGGACGGCAAGCGGATCGCGTTGGTGGTGGGCCAGGATGTCGCGGACCTGCTGCCGACCTTCTATCGCGGGCAGGAATTGCTGGAGCGTTTTTCCATCCTTCGCGTGGAGGAAAAGATCCACGTGCGCAGCACCGTGGTTCGCGAACGACTGGCCTTGGGCGAGCCGCTTCCCAGAGACTGGATGGCACCCGGCATGAACCCGTTAAACTATGACCTTTACGCTACCCACGGAAATCGACATGCCCACTAGCACAGCCCCCGCCCGCGGTTACCTGCACACCATCGACCTCTGTGTGCTGCGCTTCTGCCGGGAGACCCAGGCGCTGGAAATCCTCCTGAACCGACGGGAAGCCGAGCCGTTCGCCGGCCATTGGGCGCTGCCCGGGATCGTGGTCAATGGTGGCGTTGAAGATCTCACGCTGAACGACGCCGTGGAGCGCCTGCGCAGCTCGAGCAAAGTGGGCATGCCGCTGGCCTGGATCGAACAGGTGGGCACCGTCGGCGACGCGTTCCGCGACCCACGCTGCTGGTCATCCTCGACGTTCTACCTGGCGATTGTCAGCGAGGCGGTCCAGCTCGCCGAACACCAGGGTTTTTTCCCCCTCAAGGATGTCGCCGACGCCTCGATCAAACTCCCTTTCGACCACAACAGCCTGGTGGCCGCCGTCCAGGAACGGTTGTTGTCCAAAGCCCTCTACAGCAGCCTGCCGCTGATGTTCCTGGGCCCGGAATTCAGCGCGCCGGAAGCGGTGAGCATTTTCTCCGTGGTACTCGACCGCCCGGTGCTCAAGACCAGCATGCGCCAGCGTTTGCTGAAGATGACCGAGGCGGGTTATTTGCAGGAAACCGGCCGTAAGAAAAGCGGCGACGGCGGCCGCCCGCAACGCACGGTGGAAAACCTCAAGCCGGGAAGCGTTTATCTTTTTGATCGTTGCTTTCTGGAATAGCGCTTAGGGGGCCAGCGCAAATGCTGGCGCCATTCGCTGCTGCTCATTGCTTGAGATGCCCAGATAGCGTGCGACCCTGGGCCATTTTCTGACGACGCCCTGGAACCTCTCGATGGTTTGTCTGGCATCGTCAGCGGAGACGCGGAAATAACCGGCCACGCTCATTGCTAGATCAAGGTCTATGGCGTTATCGGCCTCTGAAACGTTGAGCCTCAAGCCAGTGTCACCAGGGACAGGGTTCATGTCATACGCAGGCGAAAGACGCCAACCGCGCCCTGGCTCCAATAGGAAGCCGTGGTTTCGTAGATGATCATCAGTATTCGAAACCAGCATGTTGAAGACAATTCTTCGCCAAAGCTCGGGAAGATCCACGTCGGCAGCGGCCCCCTCCCTGACCAATACCTCTGCAATCTCCAGGTAACTGGCCCCTGTCTCATGCCCATCACCATCCTGATGGTCCGTCAGGGTCATCGCTGAAGCAAAGTGAAGTCGACCACCCGTTGCTGTTCTGTCAAAGCGCTTAACCATGAAACAGTGGTACTCACTCGCGTACCGTTGCGCTTTTCCTTCAGCCACATAGAGCCCACAGCCTTGGGCCAATGTATTGACGACCATCTCCCAGCCGCCCACGTCGTGGGTGTCTCTATTACTGGGAAACTTTCCTATCCAGAGTGCGTGATCGTCATCTACTACGCTTGCCTTGGGCCTCGCTCCACCCAGAGAGCCACCTGGAGCAATGAGCATTCGAATCCAGTCCTGCCCCTGAGCCCCCCGATCCTCTCCAGCTTCAAATCGACGCGAAGCCTCTTCAAGCTCACGCATGCGGGCCATCGGGGGAGCGGCATGCTCCACATGGTCGTCAAGGAACGCTCCTTCTTCCTCGACTTTGAAACGCAGTCCCCCTACCCGGTAGGCGTCGTGAACCCCGATGAGATAGTCCGAGTCAAACAGCCGCGCGTCCTGCGGTACGACTCCTGCTCTTTTGTCCCGCTCCAAGCGACGATCCATCAACAGTCGCCCCCATCGATCAGGCGAGGAGTCCGATACGCACCCAAAGCAATTTCTCGCTGGATATTGCCGCCCTTCGTAAGGCTGAATCCGAGGGTCGATCGCAATCTGAGTGTGAAGGGTTTGAAGAACAGCCCGCGCGTACTCGAACTCCATACGCTCGGAGCCTGCCAATCTGCGGGAATGAAGGGTTCCAAGCAGTACGGGTGCTGTTTCATTCCAGTCTGCGTAGACGAAAATCCTTTCAGGCATCGTCATCCCCTAAAAGCTTCTTAGCCAGTTCCGAGCTTGTCTGGCTTCGGCTGTCAGCGGCTGGTGAGGTAGAACTGTTCTCTTTTGCCGAGACGCTGATCAGGTTGTCCCAATGAAACTGGGGCAGCCGTACTTTTGGCTTGATGTGCTCGACTGCAGAACGCCCTTTCAATTCGGCATCTTGCAGATCACGGCCTAATTCATCCGTGCGTGCGAGCAATTCAAGGTCCTTCTCCAACCCCAAGGCTACCAATACCGAAACGTAGGCTCCGATGGTCACAGCAGGACTGCCACTTTCCAGCGCCCTCAACGTGGGAGCGCTCATGCCCGCCCGCGCAGCCATTTGCGCCGCAGTGATCTTACGGCGCTTACGAGCCAGCTCGATCCGTTCGCCAAGCTGGCGCAGGAGCCGCTCAGCGGATGGCATGAGGGGTGCTGTTTTTTTCGGCATGGCAGTATTTTTTCAATTTCTTTGAGGATTTGAAAAAATACTAGCACATGGATGATCGGAATCTGCCCACAAAGAGAAAAAATGAAAGTATTTTTTCATATTCATAAAGAAAATCGAAAAATACCTTCCAAGCCAAATTTTGGTTTCTCAAAGATCAGCGCAGATGTCAGGTCGGTTTTCTCTTCAGCTGTTCGGTGAAGGGTCGGGATAGACCCTCAAGGTGTCATCCATTTGTAGGGACCGATGCGGCTGAACGAATGAGCGGGTTTAGCAGTGCTAAACCCGACCAGATTCATTACCGAGGATCACCAAGAAGCCTGGCCCTTGGTGGACGACTCACTCCACCGTCACAGACTTCGCCAAGTTACGCGGCTGGTCCACATCAGTCCCCTTGAGCACCGCGACGTAGTACGACAGCAGCTGCAGCGGGATGGTGTAGAGGATCGGCGACAGGATGTCGTGGATGTGCGGCATGTGCACCACGTGGGTGCCTTCACCGTTGGTCATGCCGGCTTGCTCGTCTGCAAAGACAATCAACTGGCCGCCACGGGCGCGCACTTCCTGCAGGTTGGACTTGAGCTTTTCCAGCAGCTCGTTGTTCGGCGCCACGGTGACCACCGGCATGTCGTTATCCACAAGCGCCAGCGGGCCGTGCTTGAGTTCACCGGCCGGGTAGGCCTCGGCGTGGATGTAGGAGATTTCCTTGAGCTTCAAGGCCCCTTCCATCGCCACCGGGAATTGCGCGCCACGCCCGAGGAACAGGGTGTGGTTCTTCTCGGCGAACAGTTCGGCGATTTTTTCCACCGTGCTGTCCATGGCCAAGGCTTCGCCCAGGCGGGCCGGCAGGCGGCGCAGTTCTTCCACCAGTTTGGCCTCGACGCCCTCGCCCAGCGTGCCGCGGACCTGGCCCAGGGACAGGGTCAGCAGCAGCAGGCCCACCAGTTGCGTGGTGAACGCCTTGGTCGATGCCACGCCGATCTCACGGCCGGCCTGGGTCAGCAGGGTCAGGTCGGACTCGCGCACCAGCGAGCTGATGCCGACGTTGCAGATCGCCAGGCTGGCGAGGAAACCCAGTTCCTTGGCGTTGCGCAGGGCCGCCAGGGTGTCGGCGGTTTCCCCGGACTGGGAAATGGTGACGAACAAGGTGTCCGGCTGCACCACCACCTTGCGGTAACGGAACTCACTGGCCACTTCGACCTGGCACGGAATACCGGCCAGTTCTTCGAGCCAGTAACGGGCGACCATCCCGGCGTGATAGCTGGTGCCACAGGCGACGATTTGCACGTTACGCACTTTGGCGAACAGTTCGGCCGCCTGTGGGCCGAACGCCTGGACCAGCACCTGGTTCTGGCTCATCCGGCCTTCCAGGGTGCGCTGCACCACGGCCGGTTGTTCGTGGATTTCCTTGAGCATGAAGTGGCGGAACTCGCCCTTGTCGGCGGCTTCGGCACCGTCGCGATATTGAACGGTCTCGCGCTCCACGGCTTTGCCGTCGATGTCCCAGATTTGCACGCTGTCGCGGCGAATCTCGGCGATATCGCCTTCTTCCAGGTACATGAAGCGGTCGGTGACCTGACGCAGCGCCAACTGATCGGAAGCGAGGAAGTTTTCCCCCAGGCCCAGGCCGATCACCAATGGGCTGCCGCTGCGGGCTGCGACCAGGCGATCAGGTTGTTTCGCGCTGATGACCGCCAGGCCATAGGCGCCGTGCAGTTCCTTGACGGTGGCCTTGAGGGCCACGGTCAGGTCCGCCAGGTCCTTGAGCTTGTGGTTGAGCAGATGGGCGATGACTTCAGTGTCGGTGTCCGAAGTGAACACATAACCGAGCGCCTTGAGCTGTTCACGCAGGGCTTCGTGGTTTTCGATGATGCCGTTGTGCACCACCGCCAGATCGCCGGAGAAATGCGGGTGAGCGTTACGCTCGCACGGCGCGCCATGGGTGGCCCAACGGGTGTGGGCGATACCCAGGCGACCGAGCAGCGGTTCGGCGTCCAGCGCCTGCTCCAGCTCGCTGACCTTGCCCGGACGACGCATGCGCTCGAGCTTCTCGTCGTGGGTGAACACCGCCACACCGGCGCTGTCGTAGCCGCGGTATTCCAGGCGCTTGAGACCTTCGAGCAAGATTGCTGTGATGTTGCGTTCAGCAACGGCGCCGACAATTCCACACATGCTATTTCTCCTGGCTGACAGGCGCGCAGATCACGGTGATGCCGCGGGCCTGAATCTGATCGCGGGCCTCTACGGGCAGGCGATCATCGGTAATGAGGGTATGGACGCTGCTCCACGGCAGCTCCAGGTTGGGGATCTTGCGGCCGATCTTGTCGGCCTCCACCATCACGATCACTTCCCGGGCAACCTCAGCCATCACACGGCTCAAGCCCAGCAGTTCGTTGAAGGTGGTGGTACCTCGAACCAGATCGATGCCGTCGGCGCCGATGAACAACTGGTCGAAGTCGTAGGAACGCAGAACCTGCTCGGCCACCTGGCCCTGGAACGACTCGGAGTGAGGGTCCCAGGTGCCGCCGGTCATCAACAGCACCGGCTCGTGCTCCAGTTCGCTCAAGGCATTGGCGACGTGCAGGGAATTGGTCATCACCACCAGGCCCGGCTGTTGGCCGAGTTGAGGGATCATGGCGGCGGTGGTGCTGCCGCTGTCGATGATGATCCGCGCGTGTTCACGGATCCGCTTCACGGCGGCCCGGGCAATGGCGAGTTTGTACTTGGAGACGGTTTGCCCGTTATCGGCCACCAACTCCTGCGGCATCGGCACCGCGCCACCGTAGCGACGCAGCAGCAGGCCATTGGTTTCCAGGGCGGCGAGGTCCTTGCGAATCGTAACCTCCGAGGTTTCGAAGCGCTTGGCCAGCTCATCCACACTGACCTCGCCCTGCTCTTGGAGCAAAGCAAGGATGTTGTGACGGCGCTGTGGCGTATTGCGTTTCGACATGGCGACTTAAGTTTCGATTCGAAAGATAACGTAAGCAATCAAAACCTATTGCAACGATATCGTCAAGGCGCCCGGAGAAAAATTCAGAAATCCTCTCATCCCTGTGGGAGCGAGCTTGCTCGCGAAGGGGCCAGGCCAGGCAATACAGCTTTACCTGATACACCGCTATCGCGAGCAAGCTCGCTCCCACAGGGGTTGTGGATAACTTTAGGGCTTCTTGATTTTTTCC
>NZ_JACNDD010000060.1:0-39368 GCF_017351395.1 Pseudomonas sp. FW305-28 | reverse complement strand
GGGAGCGAGCTTGCTCGCGATAGCGGAATGTCAGGCGACATGGATGTTGAATGTTATGGCCCTATCCCGAGCAAGCTTGCTCCCACAGTTGTAGATTAGGGCAACAGGCAACGACCTAAGCCACAGTGATTCTCGAGGCGGGGAGGCGTAGGCCTCCCCGTATCGTTTTTGGAAAGCACATGAATATTCTGATCGTTGGGCCCAGTTGGGTCGGTGACATGGTAATGGCGCAGACACTGTTCCAGTGCCTGAAGCAGCGTCACCCGCAGTGCGAAATCGATGTCCTGGCCCCGGAGTGGAGCCGGCCGATCCTGGAGCGCATGCCCGAAGTGCGCAAGGCCTTGAGCTTCCCGCTCGGCCACGGCGTGCTGGAGCTGGCGACCCGTCGACGCATCGGCAAATCCCTGGCCGGTCAGTACGACCAGGCGATCCTGTTGCCCAATTCCTTGAAATCGGCGCTGGTGCCGTTCTTCGCCGGTATCCCCAAGCGCACCGGTTGGCGTGGCGAGTTTCGCTACGGCCTGCTCAACGACGTGCGCGCCCTGGATAAAGACCGTTACCCGCTGATGATCGAACGTTTCATGGCCCTGGCCTACGCGCCGGGAGCCGAGTTGCCCAAGCCGTACCCGCGGCCGAGCCTGCGGATCGACCCGGTGACCCGTGACGCGGCGCTGGCCAAGTTCGGCCTGAGCCTGGACCGTCCGGTGCTGGCCCTATGCCCTGGGGCCGAGTTCGGTGAGTCCAAGCGCTGGCCGGCAGAACACTACGCCCAGGTGGCCGAGGCGAAGATTCGCGACGGCTGGCAAGTCTGGCTGTTCGGCTCGAAAAAAGATCACCCCGTGGGCGAGGACATCCGCTCGCGGTTGATCCCGGGCCTTCGGGAAGAGTCGGTGAACCTCAGTGGCGACACGTCCCTGGCCGAGGCCATCGACCTGCTGTCCTGCGCCGATTCGGTGGTGTCCAACGACTCGGGCCTGATGCACGTGGCCGCAGCCCTTAACCGTCCCTTGGTGGCGGTCTACGGTTCCACCTCGCCAGGCTTCACGCCACCGCTGGCCGACCAGGTCGAAGTCGTGCGCCTGGGCATCGAATGCAGCCCGTGCTTCGACCGCACCTGCCGTTTCGGCCATTACAATTGCCTGCGCCAGCTCATGCCACCGTCGGTGAACGAGGCCCTGGAGCGTTTGCAGGGCACACCCGTGGAGGTTCGGTAACTTGCGGGTATTGCTGATCAAGACCTCTTCGCTGGGGGATGTGGTCCACACCCTGCCGGCGCTGACCGATGCGGCGCGGGCGATTCCGGGCATCAAGTTCGATTGGGTGGTGGAAGAAGGCTTCGCCGAAATCCCCACCTGGCACCCGGCCGTGGGCAAGGTCATCCCGGTGGCGATCCGGCGCTGGCGCAAGAACCTCTGGCAAACCATCAAGAGCGGCGAATGGCGACGCTTCAAGCAGAGCGTGCGCGCCGAAAAATATGACTTGGTAATCGACGCCCAGGGCCTGCTGAAAAGCGCCTGGCTGACCCGTTACGTCAAGGCGCCAGTGGCCGGGTTGGATAAAAACTCGGCGCGTGAGCCCCTGGCGGCGCGCTTTTATTCCCGGCGCCTGGCGGTGGCCCGTGGTCAGCACGCGGTCGAGCGCGTGCGCCAGCTATTCGCCGTGGCGCTGGGGTATGACTTGCCGCAGACGCTGGGTAACTACGGCCTCGATGTCGACCGGCTGGTGGAGTTGCCACGCCCATACCCCTACGTGGTGTTCCTGCACGGCACCACCTGGGAGTCCAAGCATTGGCCCGAACTGTACTGGCGCCAGCTCACTGAGCGCATGGGGCAGTTCGGCGTGGTCGTCAAACTGCCGTGGGGCAACCCGGCCGAAAAGGCCCGGGCCGAACGCATCGCCAGCGGGCTGCGCAACGCCTTGGTACTGCCGAAGCTGAACCTTGGCGGCATGGGCAAGGTACTTGCCGGCGCCCAGGCCTGCGTGGCTGTGGACACCGGCCTCGGGCATCTGGCCGCGGCCCTGGACGTGCCGACCATTTCGCTGCTCGGCCCGACCAATCCGGTGCTGACCGGTGCCTATGGCAAGGGCCAGATTCACCTCGCCAGTGATTTCCCCTGCGCGCCGTGCATGCAGAAACACTGCACTTACCCGCCGACCGCCGAAGATGCCCGGCGGTTTGACCTGAAACGCGAGCAGCCCCTGTGCTTCACGCGTCTGAACCCCGAGCGTGTTGCCAGCCACCTGAGCACGTTATTGGCTGAGGAGCCGCGCTGATGCAATTGGCTTTTGTCCTTTACAAGTACTTCCCCTTCGGTGGCCTGCAGCGTGACTTCATGCGCATTGCCCTGGAATGCCAGCGACGCGGTCACCAGATCCGTGTCTACACGCTGATTTGGGAAGGTGACGTGCCGCCCGGCTTCGAGGTGCTGGTGGCGCCGGTCAAGGCGCTGTTCAATCATCGCCGCAACGAGAAACTCAGCGCGTGGATGGAGGCCGACCTGGCCAAGCGCCCGGTGGACCGTTTGATCGGCTTCAACAAAATGCCCGGCCTGGACGTGTACTACGCGGCCGACGGCTGTTTCGAAGACAAGGCGCAGAACCTGCGCAACTCGCTGTACCGGCGCTGGGGCCGCTACCGGCATTTCGCCGAGTACGAGCGGGCCGTGTTCGCCAAGGATGCAAAAACCGACGTACTGATGATTTCCGAGGTCCAGCAGCCGCTGTTCATCAAGCACTACGGCACACCGCTGGAACGCTTTCACCTGCTGCCACCGGGCATCGCCCAGGACCGCCGGCGGCCCGTCGATGCCGATCAGATCCGCGCCGCGTTCCGGGCCGAATTCGAGCTGGCCGACGACGACCTGCTGCTGGTACAGATCGGCTCGGGGTTCAAGACCAAGGGCGTGGATCGCAGCCTCAAGGCCCTGGCCGCGTTGCCAGCCGAGCTGCGAAAACGCACCCGGCTATTTGTAATTGGCCAGGACGACCCCAAGGTATTCCAACTGCAGAGCGCCGCGCTGGGTCTGGGCGACAACGTGCGGTTCCTCAAGGGCCGCAGCGACATCCCGCGTTTCCTGCTGGGCGCCGATCTGTTGATCCATCCGGCGTACAACGAGAACACCGGCACCGTACTGCTCGAAGCACTGGTGGCCGGGTTGCCGGTACTGGTCAGCGCGGTGTGTGGGTACGCCCATTACATCGCCGAGGCCGACAGTGGCCTGGTGTTGGATGAGCCGTTCGAACAAGCCCAGCTCAACGAATACCTGGGCCGCATGTTGAACGATGCCGATGCCCGGGCGGCCTGGAGCCGCAATGGTCTGACCTTCGCCGAGACGGCCGACCTCTACAGCATGCCGCAGCACGCGGCCGATGTGATATTGGCGGAGCACGCACAATGAAGTTGATGCTGGCCGAACCGTTCAAGAGCCTTTGGGCCGGACGCGATGCGTTCACCGAAGTCGAAGCGCTCAAGGGCGAGGTCTATCGTGAACTGGAAGCCCGGCGCACCTTGCGCACGGAGGTGGACGGTCGCGGCTTTTTCGTGAAGATCCACCGTGGCATCGGTTGGGGCGAAATCTTCAAGAACCTGTTCACCGCCAAGCTGCCGGTCCTCGGCGCAGGGCAGGAGTGGAAGGCTATCCAGCGTTTGCAGGAAGCCGGCGTGCCGACCATGACCGCTGTCGCCTACGGCGAGAAGGGCAGCAACCCGGCGGACCAGCACTCGTTCATCATCACCGAAGAGCTGGCGCCAACCGTCAGCCTCGAAGATTTCAGCATCGACTGGGTCAAGCAGCCGCCACAACCGACGCTCAAGCGTGCGCTGATCGCCGAAGTGGCGCGTATGACCGGCATGATGCACCGCGCCGGCGTCAATCATCGCGACTGCTATATCTGCCACTTTCTGCTGCACACCGACAAGCCGGTGACCCCTGGGGATTTCAAACTCTCGGTGATCGACCTGCACCGCGCCCAGACCCGTCCTGCCATCACCACTCGCTGGCGCAACAAGGACCTGGCGGCGCTGTATTTCTCGGCGCTGGACATCGGCCTGACCCGCCGCGACAAGCTGCGTTTTCTCAAGGGCTATTTCCAGCAGCCGCTGCGGCGGATCCTCGCCGAAGAGGCGTCGTTGCTGGCCTGGCTCGAAGGCAAGGCCAGCAAGCTGTATGCCCGAAAGCTGCGGTACGGGGACGCGCTCTGATGTCGGGTTGGAATCTGGAACCGGAGTACGTCGAGCTGGCGGAGGATTTTGGCAGCCTGGAAGCGGTGTTCGCGTTGCAAGGGGAGCGTTTGACCCGAGACCCGTTGTCGGAGGTGATCCGGGTGCAGCGTAACGGCGTGAACTATTACGTCAAGCGCTACGTTGGTGCCGGCAAAGGCTTGCGACGCTACCTGGGCAAGCCACGGGTCAAGTCCGAATGGCAGAACCTCAAGCGCTTCGCCAAATGGGGCATTCCCACCGCCGAAGTCGTGGGCTGGGGCTTGGAGCGAAACGGTGCGAGCTACGCCCGTGGCGCGCTGATCACCCGCGAACTGCCCCACACCGAAGACCTCTCGGCGCTCGCCGAGCGTCACGATTCGCGGCTGGCGGACCGTGCCTGGGTCGATCATGTCAGTCGGCAACTGGCCGGCTATACGCGGACCATGCACGACCACCGCTTCACCCATAACGATCTGAAGTGGCGCAACCTGCTGATCGACGACCGCTCGCAGCTGTTTCTGATCGACTGCCCGAACGGGGATTTCTGGCGTGGCTTCTGGCTCAAGTACCGCATCACCAAGGATTTGGCATGCCTGGACAAAGTGGCCAAATACCATTTGTCGGCCACGCAGCGCCTGCGCTTTTACCTGCAATACCGCCAGCGCGACCGGCTCGATGCGTGTGACAAGAAACGCATCCGTCACGTGGTGAGATTTTTCGAGGGGCGTGAATGACTGACTTTCTGGCCGCTGAAGACCAAGCGTTGTTGCAACGCCATGGCCTGGACAGCTTCGAGGCCTTGTGGGCGCGGCAACTGGATGCGGTGGACGAACCCAATACCTCGGGTGATGGCTGGAGCAGCGTATTCCGGCTGGAGCTGGACGGGCAGGGCTATTACCTCAAGCGCCAAAGCAATTACCTGACCCGGACCTGGTCCCACCCTTTTGGCGAGCCGAGTTTTTCCCGGGAGTTTCGCAACATCAGTCGTTATCGGCAGTTGGGGATTCCGGCCCTGCAAGCGGTGTTCTATGGCCAGCGCAAGGTGGAGGGCGAGGTGCGGGCGATCCTGCTGACCCGGGCCCTGGACGGCTGGGACGACCTGGACTCGCTGTTGCAACGCTGGCCGAGCCTGACGGCGACGCAGCGCACCACCGTGCTCAACGCCTGTGGGCTGTTGGCGCGGCGCCTGCATGGCATGCATCAGGTGCACGGTTGCTTCTATCCCAAGCACATCTTCCTGCAAACCACCGCCGACGGTTATCAAGCGCAATTGATCGACTTGGAGAAGACTCGGCCGCTGCTGTTTGGTCAGCGTGACCGGGTCAAGGACCTGGAGCCGCTGTTGCGGCGCGCCTCCATCTGGAGTGATGCCGATGTACGCCAGCTGTTGTCTGCCTACCTGGCCCAACCGCTCGATGCCGGGCTGGTCGACAGCTGGATGGAGCGCCTGAGCGCCCGGCGCAGCCACAAGGGAGTCCGTTGATGCATTTGTCCGAATTGAAGAATGCCGGCCGCAGCCCCAGCCTGCCATTGAGCCTGGAACTGGCCGACGCCGCCGGCCCGGCGCAATTGCAGCTGCTTTCTCTGTTGCGGGTGTTGCCGGGGCAGCGCTATGTCGGGGCGGGCATCTGGCGTGGTCGGCCGGTGCTGGCCAAATTGTTGGTGGGCAACAAGGCCGCCCGGCACTTCCAGCGGGAACTGCAAGGCGTGCGCTTGCTGGCGGAGCAAGGGCTGACGACGCCGCTGTTGCTCGCCGATGGCTTGAACGAGGCTGAAGGCGGCTGGTTGTTGTTCGAATTGCTCGAAGGCGCCGAGAGCCTGGGGGAGGCCTGGCAACGGGTCGAACACCTGCCCTTGCTGGCCGACGAACAGACGGCGGTGCTGGCCGAAGCCCTGGGCGCCATTGCGCAACTGCACGGCAAAGGCCTGTGGCAGGAAGACCTGCACCTGGACAATCTGCTGCGCCACGACGGCAAGCTCTACTTGATCGACGGTGCCGGCATCCGCGCCGAAACCCCGGGGCAACCGTTGTCGCGGCAGAAAGTCCTGGAAAACCTGGGGGTGTTTTTCGCCCAGCTTCCCAAAGCTCTCCAGCCGTTCAATGAAGAGCTGTTGGTGTATTACCTGTTGGGCAACGCCGAACACGCGCTGCCCATGGAAGCGCTGCAAAAGCAGATCGACAAGGTGCAGGCCTGGCGCCTGAAGGACTTCCTCGAGAAAGTCGGGCGCGAGTGCAGCCTTTTCAGCGTGCAGCGCGGGGCGTTCGGCTTGCGGGCGATCCGGCGGGATGAAGAAGCGGCCATGGCGCCGGTGCTGGAGCAGGCCGATGCGCTGCTCGATCAGGGCCATTTGTACAAGACCGGCGGCGCAGCCAGTGTCGGCAAAGTCGAGGCGAACGGTCGCACCTTGGTGATCAAGCGCTACAACATCAAGAACTTCGCCCACTGGCTCAAGCGCTTCTGGCGCCCGAGCCGCGCCTGGCATTCCTGGCGCGAAGGCCATCGCCTGGCCTTCCTCGGCATTGCCACGCCCAAGCCACTGGCCTTGCTGGAAAAACGTTTCTTGTGGCTGCGCCGCGGCGCCTACCTGGTCACCGAACACCTGGCGGGGCCGGACATTATCGAGCGCTTCGGCCCTTACGTGCAGAGCGGTGAAGCCCCCGAAGCCGAGTTGCTGGCGCTGGATCGCTTGTTCGCCGACCTGATCCGCGAGCGCATCAGCCATGGCGACTTCAAGGGCCACAACCTGTTCTGGCAGCACGACCGCTGGGCGCTGATCGACCTCGATTCCATGTGCCAACACCGCACCCAGTCCAGCTTCGCCCCGGCGTATGCGCGGGATCGGGCACGGTTCATGCGCAACTGGCCTGAGGGCAGCGCGTTGTATCGAGTGATCGATCAACGGCTGCCACAGAGGCTAGAGGGGTGAAACTTGAGAAAGGGGGCAGGAAGATTGAACGCATGTATCTGCTCCAGGATTGACTGGCTCCGCAAGCGCTGATTTATTCGAGCGGCAAGACCTGATGTCCATACCGATATGCGCCGGTATATAGGTTTGATTATCGAACAAATCAGCGAGTTGCAGGGTTTAAAGATCTACTGTAAAGGCATAGTAGCCATTGCCTTCATCTCGTTGAGTCAATTTCTGATAGGGGCTATTGGGATCCCACTGAACAGTTTTTACGTCATAGCCAGTAAGTTGTACCCAGAGATTGTAGTAGCCTGCTTTTATTCTTACGGTCCCGTCCCCCTGCTGTTGAACTTCAAAACTTATCGATCCGCTGCCGTCGGTAGCGCTCTTTGACGTCATTATGCTCCCGTCGCCTACGGTAGTCAGTACAAAGCCGTCCGGATTTATGAGGTGATGAGAACCGTCGGCTGAGGGCTCCAGCCTGAGTTGCTGGGCCGCATGGCCGGGTTCATAGGCGCGGGACTCGGTTCCATTACCGCCAATTGTTATCGCGTATGTGGTCATGGTGGGTTTCCTGTGGTGTTTGAAGTATCGCACTCCCGATTTTCACTGTTTCCTGAGCCTGCTCAACTGTCATTCTTTACAGTGGCGATAGGCGGTTATTTGATTTTTATAATGACTGGCTTTTGCCGGTATTCTATTTGGCTATTGAATCTTTAACGCGCCATGAGCGCTCGCTTGGTATGTTGCGAGACGCCTCATTGTTCGGCGCACCGGACGATAGCGTTTCGCTGCGAATGATGGGCAAGGGTTCGGTATAGGAAAAGGTATAAATGTTCGAGCGCAAACCCCACAGTTTCGGAGGGCGAAAGGAGCACGATTGAGTGCCGGGTTGTTTTTTATTCTTTAAACATGGAACTCGAATGAGGCTCACCGAGGCCAGGACGTCGACCGCAAATCCCAGGCCAGCACTCCGCTTGCAGGGATCATGTTGGTGGTCCGCAGCTGTCAATGTACATATGTCGTAAGTCGCCACGAAGCTCGCGTCTCACCGCTAGAGGTTTGAGGCGGCTTTTAAGTTATAATCGCCCCCCTTTGGCTGCCCCGCGCCCTGGCGAGCGGCACATCAACTTTTTCGAGGCGCTTGTCGCCCGTATGCAGACATAAGAGGCTAGACCCTGTGGCATTGACGATTCTTGGCCTGTCCGGCGCCCTTAGCCATGATCCTTCCGCAGCGCTGTACATAGACGGCAAGCTGATCGCGGCGGCCGAGGAAGAGCGCTTCGTACGCGATAAACATGCAAAGAACCGCATGCCCTACGAGTCGGCAAAGTTCTGCCTGGAACAAGCCGGCATCAAGCCTTCCGACGTCGATGTGGTGGCGATTCCGTTCGCCCCGATCAGCCTGTTCGGCGAAGCGCGCTGGCACTACGCCAAGCGTTACTGGTACGCCCCGGACCGGGCTCTCGATGCGATCCTGATGGGCAACCGTCGCTACAAGCGCTATCGCCGCAAGATCGTCTGGTGCCTGGAGCAACTGGGCTTCGATCCGAAGAAAATCAAGATCGAGCCGGTCGAGCACCACCTGGCCCACGCCTCCAGTGCCTACCACTGCTCGGGCTTCCAGGAAAAAACCGCGATCCTGGGCATCGACGGCAAGGGCGAGTACGCCACGACCTTCTTCGGCTACGGCGAAAACGGCAAGATCCACAAGATCAAGGAATTCTTCGACCCGGACTCCCTGGGCGGCCTGTACGGCGCGATCACCGAGTTCCTCGGTTTTGAAATGCTCGATGGCGAATTCAAGGTCATGGGCATGGCGCCCTACGGCGATGCCACCAAGTACGATTTCTCGCGCCTGGCCTCGTTCGAAAACGGCGAGCTGGTGATCAATACCGACTACGCCAACGTGATTGGCCTGCGCCGCTATAAAGAGAAGGGCAAGGGCTTCTATTTCTCGCCGAAGCTGATCGAATGGCTCGGCCCGAAACGCGAAGGCGACATCGCCGACGAGCCGTACATCCACTACGCGGCGAGCATGCAGGCGCTGTTCGAGAAGCTCGCGCTGCAAATGATCGACCACTACCTGGGCGACGTGCTCAAGGAAACCGGCAAGCTGGCCTTCGCCGGTGGTTGTGCGTTGAACGTCAAGCTGAACCAGAAGATCATCGCCCGTGACGACGTCAAGGAGCTGTTCGTGCAACCGGCTTCCGGTGACGCCGGTACGGCGGTGGGTGCGGCGGCGTATGTGTCCCACGCCCGTGGCGTGCCGGTGGAGAAGATGGAACACGTCTACCTCGGCCCGGCCTACAGCAACGAAGACGTGATCGCCGCGTGCGCCCGTCATCCGAGCAAGCCTGCCTGGCGCAAGATCGACAACACCCCCGAGCGCATTGCCAAGATCATGGTCGACGGTAACCCGGTGGCCTGGTTCCAGGGCCGCATGGAGTTTGGCCCGCGTGCCTTGGGCGGTCGCTCGATCATCGGGTGCCCAAGCGCCAGCGGCGTGGCTGATCGGATCAACGAACAGATCAAGTTCCGCGAGCGCTGGAGGCCTTTCTGCCCGTCGATGCTCGACACCGTTGCGCCGCAGATGATCAAGGTCGATCACCCGGCACCGTTCATGACCTTCACCTTCGAAGTGGCCGAAGAATGGAAAACCCGCGTGCCGGAAGTCGTCCATGAAGACGGCACCTCCCGGGCCCAGGTGCTCAAGCGCGAATACAACCCGCGCTACTACGACATGATGAAGGCCCTGGAAGTGTTGACCGGCAACGGCGTGTCGCTGAACACCTCGCTCAACCGTCGTGGCGAACCGATGATCTGCTCGCCGACCGACGCGCTGAACATGTTCTTCGGTTCCGACCTGCAGTACCTGATCATGGAAGACATCCTGGTGGTCAAAGACGGCGTGGACGCTTATGACACGCTCGGCTGAGCGACATGTGCTGCAGTTCTGCCACGGTTATGACGGGCCGTTCCTGGACTGCGCCCGTCAGTACGCCAGCTTGTTCGCAGGCACCGGCTATCGCGTGACCACAGTGTTCCTCACCGGGGCGGCCGATGCCGAAGTCGCTGCCGCCTGTGCCTCGGACGAGGTGCTGTTCATGGAATACAGCTCCAGCGCCATTCGTGGCCTGAAGCTGGGCGCCATCGGCGATCTGCGCAAGATCGCCGCCTCGCGCAATTTCAGTTTCTGCATTGCCCATCGCTTCAAGCCGATCTACATCGCCCTGCTGGGTACTCGCTTGCCGGTGATTGGCGTGCACCATGCCTTCGGGGACTACCAGCGGCGCACTCGCCGGTTGTTCGCCCACGTTTACCGCAAGCGCCTGAGCCTGCTCGGGGTTTCCGATGCGGTGCGTGACGACATGCGCCGCTGCCTGCCGAAATGGCCGGCTGCCCGGATCCAGACCCTCTACAACCGCATCGACCTTGATGCCGTCCAGGCCAGCCTGGTCTCCCGGGAGGAGGCGCGGCATACGCTGGGGCTGGATACGGACACCTGGATTGTCGGCAATGTCGGCCGTCTGCACCCGGACAAGGACCAGGCCACACTGTTGCGCGGCTTTGCCGCAGCGCTGGGGCATCTGCCGGTCAACAGCCAGTTGGCAATTCTCGGCAAGGGCCGTCTGGAGCAGGACCTCAAGGCACTGGCCCGAGAGCTGGGCATTGCTGATCGTGTGCTGTTCCTCGGCCAGGTGCCCGAAGCGCGCCGTTATTTCCGTGCTTTTGATGTGTTCGCCCTGAGCTCCGACCATGAACCGTTCGGCATGGTGCTGCTCGAGGCCATGGCCGCCGGCGCACCGTTGCTGGCCACGGCCTGCGGTGGTGCCAAGGAGGTGGTCGAAGGCGTTGGCATCCTGTTTCCGCTGGGCGACGCCGAGCACATGGCCCAGGGGCTGCAGCACCTGGCGGCCATGGACGATCTGCAGCGTCGCCAATGCGCCGAGCTGATGCTCGATCGCTTGCGCGAACGTTTTTCGGATCGCGCCGTACGCGAGGCATTCTGGCGTTTGCCCCAAGTCACCGAACTGGCGCCGAGGGCCTGATGCTCAACCGATTCCAAGGCTGGCGCGAGCGCGGCTGGACCGCCGTCGATGCGTCGATTTATGCCCAGGCCTGGCAGCGTTTTGGCGGCAGCGTGGCCACTCATCCCCTGGTGGTCGAGCGCCTGGCGGCCCTGGCCGGGATTCCCGTGCGTTACCTGGCGTTCGAGCAGGGCGGTGAGCTCAAGGCGGCCATACCGACCTGGGGCCGCGACCTGGCGCTGTCCAAAGATGTGCTCAAGCGCAGCGGCAAGAAGGGCTTGTTCGACCTGGGCAATGCCGAGCTGATCCTGCCGGCGGCGCCCGACGCGCAAGCGCCGTTGCGTCATCGTGGACGTTACCTGTCGGCCCTCAACGAGGGGCGCTTCAGCGGCTTGAAGTTGCAGCAGGAACAACTGGCCATGGCCCGCACGCCGGAAGAGCTGTCCAAGAAGTTTCGCTACAACCAGCGCCGTGAACTGCGTTTGCTGGAAGAGGCGGGCGGGGTGGTGCGGCCGGTCGGCGAGTTTTCCAGCGCCGAGCTGGCCTCGATCTACTGCGACCTGTTCCTGCGTCGCTGGGGCTTTGCGGCCACCGGTGCCGAGCGCATGGGCGAGGTGATCGAGCTGCTGCGCGAATGGCTGATCGGCTCGGTGATCTTTCTCAACGATGCGCCGATTGCAATCCAACTGGTGTATCGCGTCGAAGCGCCCGAGTGGATCAGCGTCGAGTACATCAACGGTGGTGTCGACCCGCAGACCCGCGAATTCAGCCCCGGCAGCGTGTTGAGCTTCCTCAACACCCAAAGCGCCTGGGAACACGCCCGTGCCGCCGGCAAGCCGTTGCGTTTTTCATTCGGTCGGGCGGACCGGGAATACAAGGACCGTTGGTGCAACCCCGTGCCGGTGTTTACCGTATGAACCCACCCATGAGTCGCAAGCAACAGTTACTCAAGCGCCACCGTCGCAACAAGCGCGTGGGGTTGTTACTTGCCCTTGTGGTGTTGGTGTCGCTGGGCGTCGGGGTGGCCTGGTGGCTGCCCCTGGTACTGGCGGTGCTGGGCTGGATCGCCCACGAAGCGTGGTTCGCCGATCACCTGTTCTATTCGCCCCGGGACGATTACCAATACAGCTTCCCGCCGTTCACCCAGCAACCCAAGGTGCATTTGAATGCCGGGCGGCTTCGGTTGGACGAAGGCGTGATTCTGGATGATGGCGCGACGCTGATCCTCGCACTGCGGATCAAGAGCACCTGGCTGGGACGTTTCATCGACCCGCTCGTCGAGTTGTCGGGGGGTGAAAGGGACCTGCAAACCTTCGAGCGCGGGGTCAATGGCCTGCGCTATCTCAACCTCAGCGAGCAGGGCCCGGCGTTGTCCCGGGGCGAGCTGCGCCTGCGCGGGCGTCATTGCCGTTTGCTGGGCGAGCCGACGCTGTGGTCCTTCACGCCGCCACCAGTGCAACATCAGCGGGTGATGGTCATCGCTCCCCACGCCGATGATGCTGAGCTGGCCGCCTACGGTTTGTACAGCCAGGCTGACGAGGCCTGGATCGTGACGCTGACAGCGGGTGAAATCGAGGCCGGGCATTATCGGAAGATGGGCCTGGACAGCGTCGAAGCCGCGCGACTCAAGGGCCGTTTGCGAGCCTGGGACAGCATTGCCGTACCCCGCTGGGCCGGCGTGCCTCAAGCGCACTGTGTGCAGTTGGGTTACTTCTGCCTGCAACTGGCGGCGATGCAGGCCGCGCCGAGCCAGCCCCAGGGCTCTCGCGAGGCGGGGCTGAGCGATACCCGGCTGTTCCGCCAGTTGAACCCGTTCGCCCTGCCTGGCGATGACGACGGCGCGCCAACCTGGAACAACCTGCTGGCGGACCTGCGCGTGCTGCTGCTCAAGGCGCGCCCCGAAGTCATTGTATTGCCACACCCGACCCTTGATCCGCACCCCGATCATCTCTGCGCCCATCATGCCGTCCTGCAAGCCCTCGAAGGCCTGGAGTGGCAACCGACCACGCTGTTGGGCTATGCCAATCACCTGCACGACAATGACCGCTGGCCCATGGGTGATGCGGGTGCGGGTATTGCGTTGCCGCCGTGTTTCGAGCCGGCCCTGCCGATGCAGCCTGTCAGCCTGCCGCTGGCCTTGCCTGGGCAACGCGACAAGGCCATGGCGCTGGGCATGATGCATGACCTGCAACCGCGCGCGCCGTTCAAGCGTCGCCTGCGCCGTGGCATCCAGCGTCTGCTGGCGGGGCGCACGGGCTCGGCGTATGGCGAGAACGAATTTTTTCGCAAGGCTGTGCGTCGCCATGAACTGTTCTGGCGGCTGTAGAGGCCCAAGGCGGGGCGTCTTTGCGCTACGGCGCAAACCGGCCTCCGGTTATTTATCAAGTCGTTCGGTGCCGCAAGGAAAACGATGAAAGTTCTGTTTCTGGTGCAGAAAGAACAGCGGGCCATCCTGGACCGACTCTACGAAGGCGTGGCCGCTCATTGCGAGTGCGACCTGCGCTGGCTCGACAGCAAGGAACAACGCAACCTGCGGGGGTATTTCCGCCAGCATGTGGACGTATCGCGCTATGACCGGATCATTTTTTTCCTGCGTTTCAAGCAGGAAATTCGTCAGGCCGGCTTCATCCGCACGATCCCCAACCTGGTGATCCTCGAGCACGATGCCTACCAGAATTACATTCCGTGCAAATACACCGGAAAATTCAGCGCGCATTACCGTCGCCTGCCGTGGGTACGGGTGATCAGTTCCGGCTTCGTGGTGACCGAACGTCTGCGTGGCGAAGGTTTCGATGCGGTATTCGTGCCCAAGGGCTACGATCAGTCGTTGTTGCGGGATCAGGGGCGTGAACGGGATATCGAGTTGGCCTTCGTCGGCAGCACCAACAGTGTGGCCTATAGTGGTCGCAAGGCGCTGCTGGATGAGCTTGGCCAGGTTGAGCCACTGGTCGTGACCCGGACCAAGTCCGGCGAAGAGTATTGCGAGACCCTCAACCGTATCCGCTTTTTCGTCAGTGCCGACGTGGGCATGGGCGAATTCATGATCAAGAATTTCGAAGCCATGGCCTGCGGCTGTGTGCTGCTGGCGTTCGATCAGGGCATCGACGAGGCGCGGGCGCTGGGGTTGCAGGACATGCATAACGTGGTGTTGTACCGTGACATCCCGCAACTCCAGGAAAAGCTTTCCCGGCTGCGCGCCGACCCCGAGCTGGCGCGCAATGTGGCGCACAACGGCCAGAAGCTGGCGCTGGAACAGTTCAGTTTCGCGCGCATCGGGCAGAAAATCGTTGAAGCATTGGCGCCGCCGCTGCGGCCTCGTGCCCCGTTGAGTCTGCTGGAGACATTGCGCCTGAAGCTGGGCGTTTGATACGAACCGTTGAGCCATCCGGTGTTCAGATGGCGTTTGACTAAATGGTATTTCAGTGCAGTTTTCCGACGATAGTGACATTACCCTGGTGGTAACCAGTTGCGGCCGGCTCGATCTGCTCAAGCAGACCCTGGAGAGCTTCGACCGTTTCAATACCGCGCCGATCCGAGAGGTCTTCATTACCGAAGATGCCGGCGACGAAGGCGTGCATGCCGTCATTCCCGCTCACTGGAAGGACCGCACGACGGCCTTCGTCAATCGACCGAAGCTGGGGCAACTGGCTTCGATCGACCTGGCGTACGAGCATGTCAAGACGGCTTACATCTTTCATTGTGAGGATGACTGGGCGTTCTATCGTCCGGCGTTCGTGGAAGATTCGCGCACGATCCTGGAGCAGCGACCGGATGTTCTTCAGGTGTGGTTGCGCAACTATGTCTACGACTTGTGCGTACACAGTCCCTACATCCGCCTGGGCGAGCGTGAAGTCATTGGCGGCGTGCCCTGTTATCCATTGATTTCAGACAAGGCCGAATGGCAAAGCTTCTCGCTCAATCCTGGCCTGCGGCGGTTGAAGGAGTATCGGCTTTGTGCCCCTTTCGCCGGTTTCGGCGGTGAAAAAGCCTTGTCGCTTCGTTATGCCCAACTGAACTTGACGGCGGTCACGCTCGAAGGGGATGCTGTTTTGCATACCGGATTCGGGGTCCATGTGGAAGTGCCCGTGGAGCGCCAGCGCAAGGCCCGCCGCAAGCGCCGCGAGCAGATCAAGTTGTCCTTGGTTCTCTTGCTCGGAGTCTGTATTGGCTGGCTTATCAACTACTGAATGCCGCGAAGCATGAATCCTGGTCCGCGATAAAAGGTTTGCTGCTCGATGAGCATTATCAATGTCATGTGGGCGGGCGGTGCACCGTTCGCTTCGGTACACAAGGTCCATAATCAGATTCTCTCGCGGATGGAACCAGCGATGCCTGTCAAGACATGGCTCTTGCAGGGGACGGCGGCTGCCTGCCAGATCGATGTCGGGGCGACGCTTGAGTGGAATATGACATCGGCCCGGCTCAAGGGCCGACACGTCTGGCGCCTGCTCAAACCCCTGATGCGCAGTCGTTTCCGTCAGGCGTTGCTCGACAGCGATGCGCGGGTGGTATTGCTCGATGGCATCGGCGTGGCCCGTACCTTGTTGCCGGTCCTCAAGGCTATGCCGCAGATCCGCGTGGTGGTGATTTTCCATGGTGCGACACGCCTCAATCCTTCGGGTCGCGAACTGTTGCGCGGCTTCCCTGCCTCCCGCCTGACCCTGGCAGCGGTATCCCAGACCCTGGCGACATCGCTCCAGGACGAGTTGGGCATGCAGGTCGCTGCGCTGCGTAGCGCGTTCGATCCGGCGCAATTCCAGGCCGCGCTGTTGCCTCGCGAAGCGGCACGTGCCCGACTGGGTTTGCCTGGCCCGCAGATGCGCATATTTGGCGCGGTGGGACGGCTGGTGGACAGCAAGGGGTTCGCCTGTCTGTTGGAGGCCTTTGGCCGGGTAGCGGCCCACCATCCCGATTGGCGCCTGGTGATTGTCGGCGAGGGGCCGAGGCGCGAAGCGCTGCAAGCGCGGATCGCCCGCCCGGACCTGGTCGACAAGATCTTGCTGGTCGGGCATCTGGAGGATGTGGCGACACTCTATCGGGCATTTGACTGGGTGTTGATCCCGTCCCTGGACGAGGGCCTTGGGCTGACCCTCCAGGAGGCTGTCCTGGCTCGTGTCCCGGTGCTGGCCAGCGAACTTGCGGTCTTTCGTGAGCAGTTGGGCGACACCGGCTGGTATGCGATGCCCAACGACGAAAGCGGCTGGAGCGAGGCGATCGAACGAGCGGCGCAGGCTTCGGCCGATACGGTCGCCGCGGCCCAGTACCGGGCACTGGCCCCTGACGAGGCCTGGTCGAGCTTCAGCCAGGTCGCGCGGCAGTTGATCTCAGGCAGCCAGTAGGGCGTTCTCCAATGCTTGCATCGGAAAGCTCTCGTTCAGGTTCTCTCGGGCAATATAACGAGCGAAATGCTGCAAGTTGCGACGTGCCAGGTAGCGTGGCAGCGGCGAACGCAGGAAGCGCATGTCGGCCACATCGATCAGCCCCAGTTGGTTTTCAGGCGTGACAACGATGTTGCCCAGGTGCAGCGAGCGAAAATAAATACCGCTGGCATGCAGGCTGCGGATCAACTCGACAAGTGCTGGAAGGGTATGCTGCCAGCTGAAATTTTCCTGATTCGATAATTGACGCAGGGTTTTACCGGGAAGCGGTCGATACAGTACGGCGGTCATGCCGGGTTTTTGCAGTTTGTAGAGGGCCAGCACTTGGAGGGTCGGTACGCCGAGCTTCTGCAGGCGGGCCGCATTATTGATGAATCGCGTTGAATAAGGCCTTAGCAGGGCCGAAGAAAACAGCCGCTTGCGGCGAAACAGCTTGAGGATATTCCCATCCTGCAGCAGATAGACTTTTGGGCCGTAGCTGTCGGCCTCCAGAATGCTGGCGCCTTCAATCAATTGATTCAAAGCGGCTTGGGGAAGCCGTGAGGATTGCATCGTAGGGAAACCTTGTTGAAAGAACCGGTGCCGTGGCGGGCCATGATGCCCAAAAGTTTTTGTTTTCACCATGCCGGTTTGGCTGGTAGACCGTTTAGGAGCGTTAGATGCAGGCAACACGTTGGGCACAGGGCTGGATGGCCTTTGGCTTGTTATGGTTTTTGCTGGCGATAGCCCTGGCACCGACCAACAAGATTTATCAACAAGGGTTGGTTGCATTTGTCTGGCTGCCGGTGATCGTCTTTGCCTGGCCGGCCCGTCATCGGCTGGCAGAGTTATGGCGTGCCCAGCGCGTGATCTACACGGCGTTGCTGGCGCTGATGGCCTGGGCCCTGGTGACACTGGCCTGGGCCGAAGTGGCAGAGCCTGCCCGCGAAGGCAAGCGATTGATCTACATCCTGGCGTTCCTGTTGTTTTTCCCGATTTTTGCCAACGGCCAACCCGAACGCGTGATTCGCATCATGCAATGGGGTGGCCTGGGGCTTGCGCTGACGGCCTTGATGGCCATCATCTATTTCTACGGGTATACGAACCATCCTTGGAATGCGCGCCTGCAAGGGCTGGGGGAGTTGTCCCATCCCATCCTCGGCGGCTATGTGATCGGGTTAGCGGCGATCTGGATGTTGCATTGGATGCCGCGTCATATGGGGCTGCAAGTGCTTTGGGTCGGGGCCTTGGGGCTGTTGGGGATATTCGTGGTGGCGAGCCAGAGTCGCGGCGCTGCGCTGGCCTTGCTGCTCAGTGTGTTGGCCATGCCGCTCTATTGTCGGGACCAGCGGGTCCGGATTATCGCCGCCACGACCCTGGTGCTGGCCATGCTGACCTTCTGGTTGCTCGAGCCGCTGGTCATGGCGCGCGGTGCTTCCTATCGGCCCGAGATTTTCATGTCGAGCCTGCACATGATTGCCGAACGCCCATGGGGTGGTCTTGGCGTGGCGGCCGACTATCGGGTTATCAGCCACGGCCTCAAGTTCGATCACGCCCACAATCTGTTCAGCCATGTCGCCATTCAACTCGGGCTGCCGGGGCTGCTGCTGTGGTGCATTGTCTGGTTCGGGGTGTTGCGCGAAGCCTGGCGCGCCCGGGAAAGCCTGCTGGGCCGGGGCGTGCTCGGCATGTGGGTGTTTTCGTTCCTGGCAATGCAGTTCGATGCCGCGAGCCTGACCGGAACCCCTCGCGCCGAATGGTTCATTACCTGGCTGCCAATTGGCCTGGCCAGCGTTTTGACCTGGGCGCAGGCCAATGCCGGTGGCTGTGATAAAATTCCGCGTTCTTCCTAACCAGTGAGCCCGACGATGAGTGACGCACCGCCCAAAGCGGAACAGGATTCCAGCCTGAAGATCTATTTTCGGTTGCTGGGATACGTCAAACCCTACGCGGGCATTTTTCTGCTGAGTATCCTGGGTTTCGTGATATTTGCTTCGACCCAGCCCATGCTGGCCGGGATTCTCAAATATTTCGTCGACGGCTTGAGCAACCCCGATGCGGTGCTCTTTCCCAACGTGCCGTACCTCAAGGACTTGAAACTGCTGATGGCGGTGCCGCTGCTGATCATTCTGATCGCTGCCTGGCAGGGCCTGGGCTCGTTCCTGGGCAACTATTACCTGGCCAGGGTTTCCCTGGGGCTGGTGCATGACCTGCGGGTCGAGTTGTTCAAGAAGTTGCTGGTGCTGCCCAATCGCTACTTCGACACCCACAACTCCGGCCACCTGATCTCCCGAATCACCTTCAACGTGACCATGGTCACCGGTGCGGCCACCGATGCCATCAAGGTGGTGATCCGCGAAGGTCTCACCGTGGTGTTCCTCTTCGCCTACCTGGTGTGGATGAACTGGAAGCTGACCCTGGTGATGTTGGCGATCCTGCCGCTGATCGCGGTCATGGTCAGCAGTACCAGCAAGAAATTCCGCAAGCAGAGCAAAAAGATCCAGGTGGCCATGGGCGACGTGACTCACGTTGCCTCCGAGACCATCCAGGGCTACCGCGTGGTGCGCAGCTTTGGCGGCGAGGCCTATGAAGAGCAGCGCTTTACCAGCGCCAGCCAGGGCAACACCGACAAGCAATTGCGCATGACGCGTACCGGCGCGGTCTATACGCCGATGCTGCAACTGGTGATCTACACCGCCATGGCGGCCCTGATGTTCCTGGTGCTGTTCCTGCGCGGTGACGCGACGGCCGGTGACCTGGTGGCCTACATCACGGCTGCCGGCTTGCTGCCCAAGCCGATTCGCCAACTCTCGGAAGTCAGCTCCACCATCCAGAAAGGCGTGGCCGGTGCCGAGAGCATCTTCGAGCAACTGGACGTCGAGCCGGAGGTCGACGGGGGGACGGTCGAGCAGGAACGGGTCAGCGGTCGTCTCGACGTGCGCAACCTGAGTTTCACCTACCCCGGTGCTGACCGCGAGGTGCTCAAGGACATCAGCTTCAGCGCGGCGCCCGGGCAGATGATTGCGCTGGTGGGGCGTTCGGGCAGCGGCAAGTCGACCCTGGCGAGCCTTATCCCGCGCTTCTATCACCACGAGGTCGGCCAGATCCTGCTCGATGACGTGGAAATCGAAGACTACCGCCTGCGTAACCTGCGTCGTCATGTCGCCCAGGTGACCCAGCATGTCACCCTGTTCAACGACACGGTGGCCAACAATATCGCCTACGGCGACCTGGCCGGTGCGCCACGGGCCGACATTGAGAAGGCGGCCCGGGATGCCTATGCGATGGACTTCATCGAGCAGTTGCCCAATGGCCTGGACACCGAGGTGGGCGAAAACGGCGTGCTGTTGTCCGGCGGCCAACGCCAGCGCCTGGCCATTGCCAGGGCATTGTTGAAGAACGCGCCGCTGCTGATCCTCGACGAGGCCACCTCGGCGCTGGACACCGAATCCGAGCGGCATATCCAGGCTGCGCTGGACCAGGTGATGAAAGGCCGTACGACCCTGGTCATCGCCCACCGTTTGTCGACCATCGAAAAGGCCGACCTGATCCTGGTGATGGACCAGGGCCGGATCGTCGAACGAGGGACCCATGGCGAGCTCTTGGCGCAGAACGGCTACTACGCGCGTCTTCATGCCATGGGGCTGGACGCTCCCGCCCAGAATATCGCCTGAGTTCCAGGCCCCAGGCTATGAGCCGGCCTGTTTCTCTCGGCCGGCTTCGCTCCCACAGGTCCGGTGTTGGACACACATGTTGCATGCACCTCAGAACCAATGTGGGAGCGAGCTTGCTCGCGAAGGCGGTGTGTCTGCGCCGATGGTATTGAATGTGTCGATGCCATCGCGAGCCCGCTCGCTCCCACTGAGTTTGTATCGAAAACTTTACCTGCGTTGACCAATCCACAATAAATCCGCGATTCGTGACTGCTAAGGTTTGGCTCCAGGACTTTCCTGAACCAACTCCAGTCATCGAGGGGGGCATCCCTCCCGCGCGGGTGTTTGAATGCTGCAACGCTATCTCTGGAAGCTGCTGCCCAAGTCGCAGCGCTCCTTTCTGTTGGGGCGCCTGTCGGTTGTCGACCGACAGGTCGTGAACAAGTCGATGTCGGCCAATTGCCGTTTTCCCGAGGCGTTTGCCCAACGCGCCTGTCTGTTCATCCATGTGCCCAAATGCGCCGGCAGCAGTGTTTGCGTGGGGCTTTTCGATGGCTATAGCCCGGGCCACCTGCCGCTGTATTGGTACGAAGAGCAGTTTGCGCAGCAGTACGCCGCCAGTTTCAAATTTGCCTTTGTTCGCGATCCGCTGGAGCGCGCGTATTCGGCCTATGCTTTCCTGCGGGGCAATACGTTGGGCGCGCGCGATCAGGCGGCGCAGAAGATGGTGGGCCAATACCGCGACTTCGATGATTTCGTCGCGCGATGGCTGCACCCGGAGAACATTACCCGGCAATTGCATTTCGCCGCCCAGACGGATTTCCTCATCGATTCCCTCGGCCACCTGGCGATGGACTTCATCGGCTACCAGGAATATCTGGACCGGGACTATCAGCGAGTGTGCGAACACCTGGGGGTGGTCGCGAGGTTGCCCCATGTGAACCATAGCTGGCAGCGCGCCACGGTGCCGGTCAGGGACATTTGCTCAGTGCGGACCCGTCGACTGGTGCGGCGGGTGTACCAACGTGATTACGAGATGCTTGGTTATGAATGAAACGTCAAACGTATCGATGCAGCAGGCGCAGATTCGTCCTTATGCACAGGCGCTCACGCCGACGGATCGGGCGGCCATCAAGGCCCAGCGGCCGCGCTGCATCTGGCTGACAGGATTATCGGGGGCGGGCAAGTCGACCCTGGCCAATGCCTTGGAAGTGCAGCTCAACCAGCAGGGCTTGCACACCTCCCTGCTCGATGGCGACAACCTGCGCCAGGGGTTGTGCCGGGGCCTGGGCATGGATGCCGAGTCCCGCAAGGAAAATATCCGCCGTATCGCCGAGGTCGCGCGCCTGATGGTGGATGCCGGCCTGATCGTCATCGTTGCGGCCATCTCACCGTTTCGTGCCGACCGGGAAGCTGCCAGGCAGTTGTTTCCCGAGGGCACCTTCGTGGAGGTCTATGTGAGTACACCTTTTGACGTCTGCGCCCGGCGTGACCCCAAGGGGTTGTACCGCGAGGCCTGTGCCGGGCGGATCAAGAACTTCACCGGGCTCGACAGCCCCTACGAGGCCCCCCTTGCGCCAGACTGCGCGATCGATACCAGCGAGGTGGAGCTGGCCCAGGCCTGTGCGCGGCTCTCGGCGTTGCTGCAAATCTGATGGAGCGAACGTCCTGGCTTCGCGTTGCAGCCATGGACAAGCCTTCGCCAACCCTGTGCTAATATCGCGGCCCTGTTCATTTTGTATGTGGGATGCTCCATGAAGTTGTCCATGCCGCGATTCGATCAAGCCCCTGTATTGGTGGTCGGCGATGTCATGCTCGACCGCTACTGGCATGGCGGTACCTCACGGATTTCCCCTGAGGCGCCGGTACCGGTGGTCAAGGTCGAGCACATCGAGGATCGCCCCGGCGGTGCCGCCAACGTTGCCCTGAACATCGCTGCCCTCGGCGCACCGGCCTCCCTGGTGGGCGTGACCGGCGACGACGAGGCTGCCGACAGCCTGACCAACAGCCTCAAGGGCGCAGGCGTACGTGCGATATTCCAGCGCGTTGCGCACCAGCCGACCATCGTCAAGCTGCGGGTCATGAGCCGTCACCAGCAACTGCTGCGCATCGATTTCGAAGAACCTTTCGCCACCGACCCCCTGGCCCTCGGTGCCGAGGTCGACAACTTGCTCGAAGGCGTCAAGGTCCTGGTGTTGTCGGACTACGGCAAAGGCGCGCTGAAGAATCACCAGGCGCTGATCCAGGCCGCCCGTGCCCGTGGCATTCCGGTCCTGGCCGATCCCAAGGGCAAGGATTTTTCCATCTACCGTGGCGCCAGCCTGATCACGCCGAACCTCAGCGAATTCGAAACCATCGTCGGCGGTTGCGTCGATGAGCACGAACTGGTGAGCAAAGGCGCGCAACTGATGCAAGACCTCGACCTCGGCGCCTTGCTGGTGACCCGTGGCGAGCACGGCATGACCTTGCTGCGCCCCGGTCACCCTGCGTTGCACCTGCCGGCCCGTGCCCGTGAAGTGTTCGACGTGACGGGTGCCGGCGACACCGTGATTTCCACGCTGGCCGCGGCGATCGCTGCCGGCGAGGAACTGCCCCATGCGGTCGCCCTGGCTAACCTGGCGGCGGGCATTGTCGTCGGCAAGCTCGGCACGGCAGCCATCAGCGCCCCCGAGCTGCGCCGCGCCATCCAGCGCGAGGAAGGCTCCGAGCGCGGCGTGCTGGGCCTGGAGCAACTGCTGCTGGCCGTTGATGACGCCCGTGCCCACAACGAGAGCATCGTCTTCACCAACGGTTGCTTCGACATCCTGCACGCCGGCCATGTGACCTACCTCGAGCAGGCCAGGGCCCAGGGGGATCGCCTGATCGTCGCGGTCAATGATGATGCCTCCGTGAGCCGTCTCAAAGGGCCGGGGCGCCCGATCAACAGCGTCGACCGGCGCATGGCGGTCCTGGCCGGCCTGGGCGCAGTGGACTGGGTGATCAGCTTCAGCGAGGGCACGCCGGAAAACCTGCTGCGCCAGGTCAAGCCGGATGTGCTGGTCAAGGGCGGTGACTACGGGATCGACCAGGTCGTCGGCGCGGACATCGTCGCGGCCTACGGCGGTACCGTGAAGGTATTGGGGCTGGTGGAAAACAGCTCGACGACGGCGATTGTGGAGAAGATCCGCAACAACTGATGCGTCAGGCAAAGCGCAGAACCTGTGGGAGCGAGCTTGCTCGCGATAGCGGTGTGTCAGCCAAATCGAGGCTGAATGATCCAACGCCATCGCGAGCAAGCTCGCTCCCACAGGGCCCATTGTCCAGCCAGAAAATGGGCATCAGGCCTAACGAGCCACCTTGCGCGGCACGATCTTCTTGAGCAACTGCCGGGCCTTGCCCTTGAGCCGGGTCAGGCTCGACTCCTTGCCCGGTGGCGTCAGCCCTTGCTGGCGCAGCCAGTCCTTCCAGCGAATCCGCTCGTCACGCACCAGCCAGCCGTCCTGCCGGGCGAAACTTTCCGCCAGGTACAGCCCCCGGGTGCTGGCCGGGTACAGTTGATCCTTTTTCAAGGTATACAGCTCGGGCAAGGGCTGCCCATCCTGCAGCGGCATCAGGTACAGGTCCGGTCGCTTGCGGTCCAGGCGTGCCACCAACTGATCGCCTTCCAGGCGCTCATCGACGTGAAACAGGCTCAGGGACTTGGCTTCCTTGGGCACGTCCAGGCGCAAGTCATAGATCAATTGCAGGGATGCCGTCGGCAGGTGCACGTAGGCCCGTGGCCGTTCGATCAGTTGCAGGTTGGCGCTGCGCACCGGGCGGGCCGAGCCCGACAGGGGCGTCAGGCGAAACGGCAAGGCCTCGCGGTAGTGCAAGGCCGTGGCGTAGGGGGCTGGCAGCCAGGTGTCGTTGAAGCGCCCGCCCAGCCAGCCTTCAGGGGTTTCCAGCAGGCATTCTTCGGCGATCTCGCTGATGGCGGTGAGCAGCGGCAGGTTCAGTTCATGGGCCGGGACGTAGCCGGAAATCAGCTTGAGCACCACGTCGCCGCGATCCTGCCGACGCTGGCGTACCAGCACCCAATAGTCGCGGTTCTGCCAATGCAGGGTCAGGCGCACCGAGACGCCCAGGTTCGCCAGCTCCAGGGAAAAACGCTCGGCATCGGCCACTGCGACAGGGCGGCGGCGCTGCAAGGTCTGGGCAAAATTCAGCGGCATCCCGACGCTCTGGTAAGTCAGGCCTTCGGGGGTCGCTTCGACGAACAGGGGCAGGGTCTTGAAGTTGCTGGGGTTCTTTCTGATGAGCGTACGCGGCATGTCGGCTCCTTCCTTCAGGCCGCGTAGGGCGGCGTCAGCGTTTACGCAGGACCGTGGCTACGGTCGCGACGTTATGGGCGAGGTGCAGCGGATTGATGGTGCCGACAATAGCACTGGCGACCCCAGGATGCTCAAACAACAGTTCGAAACTGGCACGAACCGGGTCTACCCCGGGGCTCAGGCAGGCGTGGCCGCTGGCCAGGGCCTTTTTCACCAGGATCGCTTTGCCGTGTTCGTTGGCGTAGTCAATGACCGTCTTTTCGCCTCGTTCGTTCAGATTGTAGGTGACCATCGCGCAATCGCCTTGCTCCAGGGCCTTCAAGCCGCCGTCGACGGTCTTGCCGGAAAAACCGAAGCCGCCGATCTTGCCTTCACGCTTGAGCGCCGCCAGGGTCGGGTAGACCTCGCTGTCGTTGAGGATCGCCAGGTCGTTGCCGTCGGAGTGCACCAGGACCAGGTCGATGTAGTCGGTTTCCAGGCGCTTGAGGCTGCGTTCCACCGAGAATCGGGTATGGGCGGCACTGAAGTCGTGGCGTGACTGGCCGTCACTGAATTCTTCGCCGACCTTGCTGACAATCACCCAGTCGTGACGTTGGCCGCGCAACAGCGGGCCGAGGCGTTCTTCGCTGCGACCATAGGCCGGTGCGGTGTCGATCAGATTGATCCCCAGGTCGCGCGCGAGTTTGAGCAACATGCGCGCTTCGTCGTCATCGGGAATCTGAAAGCCGTTGGGGTATTTGACGCCCTGGTCGCGGCCCAGCTTGACGGTGCCCAGGCCCAGGGGGGAAACCCGCGGGCCGTCATGGCCCAGAGGGCGATAGAGGTCATGCAGGGTCGCTTGGCTCATGGCAGCAGTTGCTCCCAGGCAGGCACGCCCATGGGCGGCTTCGGCAGGTCCGGCAGCGGAGCCGGGTGACTGGGCTGGATGCCATCGCGTTGCAGCGCGTTGACCACCCGATCGGCGAAGTCCGGCGCCAGGGCCAGTTTGGTCGGCCAGCCCACCAGCAGGCGATCCTGCTCGGCGAGGAAGGCGTTGTCCGGGCGGGTCAGGCCCGACTGCAATGGCTCGGCGCGGTCAACCCGCAACGTGGCCCATTGCGCGGTGCTGAGGTCGATCCAGGGCAGCAATTGGCCCAGTTCTTTCTGCGCGACGGCGATCTGCTCGGCAGGCTCTCGGGCGATGGCATCGCCTTCGGCGAGGTCGCCCCCCAGGTACCAGACCCATTGGCCATTGGCGGCCGGGTGGGTGGTCACGGTGACGCGTGGCTTCGGCCCGCCGCCCAGGCAATGGGCGTAAAGCGGCTTGAGGCTCGGCCCCTTGGCCAGGACCATGTGCAACGGCCGGGTCTGCATGGCCGGTTTGTCCAGGCCCAGGGCTTTGAGCAGGTCAGCGGTGCCCGCGCCCGCGCTGAAGACAATGCGCTGGGCCCGAATCTCACGGTCGTCGACCCTCAGTCCGACCCATTCACCGGCTTCGCGCAGTGGCTCGATGCGCTGCCCGGCCAGCAGGCTGTCGCCGGCCAGTTCCGCCAGGCGCTCGATCAGGCTGGGAACATCCACCACCAGCTCGGCCAGGCGATAGACCTTGCCCTTGAAGCGCTTGTCTTGCAGGGCCGGCGGCAATTGGTCGCCCTTGACCTGGTCGACCCGTCCGCGCACGGCCTTGCTGGCAAAGAAACTGGTGAGGTTGCCGGCCAGGGTACCGGGGGACCAGAGGTAATGGGCATCGGACAGCATGCGCACGCCGGACAGGTCCAGTTCACCGTCACCCTTCAGGGCTTCGCGCCAGCGGCGCGGCATGTCGGCGATGGCTTCCGAGGCCCCGGTCAGGGCGCCATGCAAGGCATACTTGGCGCCGCCATGGATGATGCCCTGGGATTTGACACTCTGCCCGCCACCGAGGCTGGCGCTTTCCACCAGCACGGTTGAAAACCCCAGGCGGCGCAAGCGCGCGTTCAGCCAGAGGCCGGCGACTCCGGCGCCGACAATCAGGATGTCGGTGGAAATAACGGATGGCATGCAGCGACCTCAGTGTTCAAGACAAGGGCGCAGTATACAGACTCGATAGGGATGGGATTTTGTTGGTGATCAATCGCGATGGCGATAAACCTGTGGCGAGGGAGCTTGCTCCCGCTTGGGTGCGAAGCGCCCACTAGAAATGGGACCGCTTCGCGATCCAGCGGGAGCAAGCTCCCTCGCCACAAAAGTATTCCAGTTTAATGATCAGTGTGTTTTCAGTGCCCGGCGGTCTTGGAAAACAGCTGGATCACCACCACCCCCAACACAATCAGCGCCATCCCCAGCATCGCAGGCACGTCCAGTTTCTGCCCGTAGATGAACAGCGCCGCCACGCTGACCATGACGATCCCCAGTCCGGCCCAGACCGCATAGGCCACGCCCACCGGTACGGTGCGCACCACCAGCGTCAGCATCCAGAACGCGGTGCCGTAGCCGACGACGACCAGCAGTAAGGGCAGGGGTGTGCTCAGGCCCTTGATCGCTTTCATCGAAACAGTGGCGATCACTTCGGCGCAGATGGCGATGGCCAGGTAGTAGTAGGCGTTCATGGGCAGTTCCTCTTTGACGGTTGCGTCTTTCGATGGGGTCATTCTAGAGATCGCCCAGATGCGGTAAAGTCATTACCTATCTGTAATGGAGATAGGTTGAGCCATGAACGTACAGTGGAACCTGGAGCAATTGCGGCTGTTTGTCGGGGTCGCCGAGAAACGTTCGTTTTCCGCCGTGGCCCGGGACCAGCGCAAGGCGCAATCGGCCATCAGCAGCGCGATCGCCTTGCTGGAAGACGACTTGGGGGTGAGCCTGTTCGAGCGCAGCAGCGGCCGCCAGCCCAGGCTCACCGACGCGGGTGAAGCCCTGCTCGAAGAAGCCAGGGAAGTGCTGCGCCAGTGCGAGCGCCTCAACGGTCGGGCCCTGGCCTTGATGCGCGGGCAGGAAGCGTCGCTGCGCCTGGCCCAGGATGAAGCCATGCCCTATCAACCGGTCATCGACAGTCTGGCGGCCCTGGCCGAGCAATTTCCCACCCTCGAAGTGCAACTGGCCAGCGCCGCCCAGGGCGACGTGGCGCGCAAACTGGTGGAGCGGCGCGCCGACCTCGGCTTGCTGTTCTATCACGACCAGATCCCTGAGGCGCTGGAGCGCCGGGTACTGGGCAGCGTCGAAATGGTCACGGTGTGCGGCCGGGACCATCCCCTGGCGAACCATGGCTATGTCACCTGCCGGGAAATGGCTCGGCACCGCCAGTTGTTGATGGCGACCCAGTCCAGCGTCTATCCCGGTAGCGAGCAGGCCAGCCCGCAGGTCTGGCGGGCCGACAGTTTCTATGTGTTGGCCGAGTGGCTGAGGAGTGGCCTGGGCTGGGCCTGGCTGCCACGGCACGTGGTGCAGTACCCGGCGTACCTGGGGGACATGGTCGAACTCAGCAGCGAATGGACCCCGCCGGCCCTGGTGGTGGAACTGGTCTGGCGCCGCGACGAACCCCTGGGGCCGGCGGCCCGTTGGCTGGCGGAACGTTTTGCCGTGCAGTTGCAGGCGATCGGCTGAAAAACCGATAAACTCCGCCGCCATGAACAGAACTCTCTATAGCGCGTTGTTTTATCTGGGGCTGCCACTGGTAGCGATTCGGCTGTGGCTGCGGGCACGCAAGGCGCCGGCTTATGCCCGGCGCATCGGCGAGCGCTTTTCCTGGGGGCTGCCGACCCTGGTGCCTGGGGGGATCTGGGTCCACTCGGTGTCGGTGGGCGAGAGCATTGCCGCCGCGCCGATGATCCGCGCCTTGCTGCAACGTTATCCACAGTTGCCCATCACCGTCACCTGCATGACGCCCACCGGGTCGGAACGGATCCAGGCGATGTTCGCCAACGAGCCGCGCATCCAGCACTGTTATCTGCCTTACGACTTGCCCTGTGCCGCCAAGCGTTTTCTCGACCGGGTCCGCCCGGTCCTGGCGGTGATCATGGAAACCGAGCTGTGGCCCAATCACATTCACCAATGCGCCAGGCGCGGCATTCCGGTGGCCCTGGCCAACGCGCGGTTGTCGGAGCGTTCGGCCCGGGGTTATGCACGCTTTCCCAAGCTCACCCGGCCCATGCTCGCCGAGATGAGCCTGTTCGCCGTACAGACCGAAGCCGAAGCCGAGCGTTTTCGCCAGTTGGGCGCCCGGGTGGAAACCGTCGAGGTCACCGGCTCCATCAAGTTCGACCTGACCATCGACCCGCAACTGCTCGAAGACGCCAGCGCCTTGCGCCGCCAGTGGCAGGCAACCGAGCGCCCGGTGTGGATCGCCGCCAGCACCCATGAAGGTGAAGACGAAGTGGTACTCGCTGCTCACCGTCGGCTGCTCGACAGTTATCCCGATGCGTTGCTGATCCTGGTGCCGCGTCATCCCGAGCGCTTCGACTCAGTGCACCAGTTGTGTGAAAACGAAGGCCTGGTCACGGTGCGGCGCTCCAGCGGCCAGCCGGTTACCGCCCAGGCTTCGGTGCTGCTCGGCGACACCATGGGCGAACTGCTGTTTCTCTACGCGTTGGCCGACAGCGCGTTTGTCGGTGGCAGCCTGGTGCCCAACGGTGGGCACAACCTGCTCGAACCGGCGGCCCTGGCGAAACCGGTGCTCAGTGGGCCGCACCTGTTCAACTTCCTCGAAATCGCCGCGCAACTGCGTGCAGCCGGAGCGCTGGCGGAAGTGGAAGATGCCGAGAGCCTGGCCCTGGCGGTGCAGCGTCTGTTCGAACTGCCCCGCGACGCCCAGCGCATGGCCGAGGCAGGGCTGAAGGTGATGCGCACCAACCAGGGCGCGTTGCAGCGGTTGCTGGAGGGGTTGGGGCGGTTGCTCGGCTGAGTGGTGGGGCAAGGCCTGTGGGTGCAAAGTCTGTGGGAGCAAGGCTTGCCCGCGATGGATGCAACCCGGTCTTTGCTTAAACCGCAGTGCCTGCATCGCGAGCAAGCTTTGCTCCCACAGGCCTTGCTTCCCACAGTTCTACTTCAAAAGGCCTGACCCTACAGCCATGCTCCTACAGGTTTTTCACTGCGCCGGCCGCGAGCGCAACTGCTGTGCCGCTGCCTGGGCCAGGTCCGGCGGCAGGAAGTCGCGGTCGGGGTTGTAGTCGGGCTTGAGGTAGCGCGACAGGTCCTGCAGGTCCGCCGGGCTCAACGTCCCGGCCGCTTGCTTCAGACGCAGGTTGTCGAGGATGTAGTCGTAGCGGGCGTTGTTGTAGTTGCGCACCGAGGTGTACAGCTGCCGCTGGGCATCGAGCACATCGACGATGTTGCGGGTGCCCACCTGGTAGCCGATTTCCGTGGCTTCCACCGCGCTCTGGTTGGAGATGATCGACTGGCGCCGGGCCTGGACCTGCTCCACGTCCGTGTTGACCGCACGGTGCAGGTTACGGGTGTTTTCCACCACCTGCCGGCGCAGGCCTTCGCGTTGCTGTTCGGTCTGGGTGAGCTGCGAGTACGACTCGCGCACTTGGGAACTGGTCAGCCCGCCGCTGTAGATCGGGATACTCAATTGCAAACCGATGGTGCGTTGCTCGGCATCACCGCCATAGCGCTGCCCGGTCGGGCTCGGGTTGGTGAAGCCGAGGCCGTCGTTGTCGCCTTTCTTGTACTGGGCGATCGCATCGAGGGTCGGCGCATGACCGGCCTTGCGTTGGCGCAGGGTGTCTTCGGCGGCATCAACGGCGTAGTTGCTGGCCAGCAGGTTCAGGTTCTGCTTGGCCGCCGTGTCGACCCAGGCCTTGGCATCGTTCGGTGCCGGCGGCAGGATCGGCAGGGTATGGACGATGCCCTGGAGCGAGTTGTACTGGCGGTTGGTCAGGGTGATCAAGGCTTCGAAGGCGTCGTCGACCTGACGCTGGGCAAGGATCCGGTTGGCCCGCGCCGTATCGTAGCTGGCCTGGGATTGCAGCACGTCGGTCTTGTCCGACAGGCCCACGTCGAAGCGCTCGTTGGACTGGTCGAGCTGGCGCTTGAACGCCGCTTCCTCAGCCTTGGTCGAGGCCAGGTTGTCCTGGCTGCGCAGTACATTGAAGTAGCTCTCGGCGCTTTGCAGGATCATGTTCTGTTCGGTGGCCGACAGTTGCAGCGAGGCTTGTTCGTTGACGGACTTGGCCGCCTGGAGTTGGAACCAGCGGTCGGCACGGAAAATCGGTTGGGACAGCGTGGCCTGGTAGACCGTGGCGCTGCGGGTAGCGGTCATTGCCGGCTGGTCGAGCTCGGTACGGGTGTTGTTCAGGTCGGCGCCAGCCGAAAGGTTGGGCAACAACCCGGCACGCGCCTGGGGCACCACTTCCTTCTGGACGCCGTATTGGGCGCGGGCGGCGGCCAGGTCGGCGTTGTTGTCCACCGCTTCCTGATAGACACTCACCAGATCGGTTTTGGTGGTCAGGGGCGCTTCGGCAGCCCAGGCCATTCCGTTGGACGCACAAGACACGGCGAGGGCCAGTGAAAGTTTGCGCAGCATGAGGCGATCCCTACTTCTCGAATGTTTGCGCACAAGAGGCGCGGCGTAGCGAGTGTAGTTGCGCGCAGGCACGGCAACAATCCTGTATATGCGCCATTCATCACGGCTTTTACCCGAGTGATGGCGTTCTGTGGTGGTTGTGTCTAGACTGGCCGGGTTCTTGTCGGGGTGCCTTGCTATGAGGCTGAGATCGAATAATTTCGGATCCCGTTGAACCTGATCAGGTTAACGCCTGCGTAGGGAACAAGATTTCTCGTCACCCGACGAGTCCTCTTGTGCTTCGTCCGGGATGTTGTTCGACCATCGACTTTCGATCTTCGAGCATCCTCGAACAGCAAGCACAGCGTCCGCACTTTCGTGCAGGGACGTGTCCATTCGCTACAGGTTCGCTCCGACAAAAATCCACTGCCTGGATGTGTGTCTGGAGAGCCCGTGATGACGACAAAAGCAAAAAACGCGACCAACCTCAGCGATTCGGCCAAGGTCGATGAGCAATCGGTCCAGCCCTTTACCCGCTCGCAAAAAATCTATGTCCAGGGCAGCCGCCCGGATATCCGCGTACCCATGCGCGAAATCAGCCTCGACGTGACCCCCACCGACTTCGGCGGCGAGATCAACGCGCCAGTGGTGGTGTACGACACCTCGGGCCCGTACACCGACCCGAACGTGATCATCGACGTGCGCAAAGGTCTGGCCGACGTGCGTTCTTCGTGGATCGAAGCCCGTGGCGACACCGAGCGCCTGGCGGGCCTGAGTTCCAACTTCGGCCAGGAGCGTCTGGCCGACCCCGAGCTGACCAAGCTGCGCTTCGCCCACGTGAACAACCCGCGTCGGGCCAAGCCCGGCGCCAACGTCAGCCAGATGCACTATGCGCGCAAAGGCATCATCACCGCCGAGATGGAATACGTCGCCATCCGCGAAAACATGAAGCTGGAAGTGGCCCGCGCCGCCGGCCTGCTGGACCAGCAACACGCCGGCCACAGCTTCGGCGCCAGCGTGCCGAAAGTCATCACCCCGGAGTTCGTGCGCGATGAAATCGCCCGTGGCCGCGCGATCATCCCGGCCAACATCAACCACACCGAACTGGAACCGATGATCATCGGCCGTAACTTCCTGGTGAAGATCAACGGCAACATCGGCAACAGCGCGCTGGGTTCGTCCATCGAAGAAGAAGTGGCGAAGCTGACCTGGGGCATCCGCTGGGGTTCGGACACGGTCATGGACCTGTCCACCGGCAAGCACATCCATGAAACCCGCGAGTGGATCATCCGCAACTCGCCGGTGCCGATCGGGACCGTGCCGATCTACCAGGCCCTGGAAAAAGTCGGCGGCGTGGCCGAAGACCTGACCTGGGAGCTGTTCCGCGACACGCTGATCGAGCAGGCCGAGCAGGGCGTCGACTACTTCACCATCCACGCCGGCGTGTTACTGCGCTATGTGCCGATGACCGCCAAGCGCGTCACCGGGATCGTCAGCCGTGGCGGTTCGATCATGGCCAAGTGGTGCCTGGCGCACCATAAAGAAAACTTCCTCTACACCCACTTCGAAGACATCTGCGAAATCATGAAGGCCTACGACGTCAGCTTCTCGCTGGGCGATGGCCTGCGTCCGGGCTCGATTGCCGACGCCAACGACGAAGCGCAGTTCGGCGAGCTGGAAACCCTCGGTGAGCTGACCAAGATCGCCTGGAAGCACGATGTGCAATGCATGATCGAAGGCCCTGGCCACGTGCCGATGCAGTTGATCAAGGAGAACATGGACAAGCAGCTCGAGTGCTGCGACGAGGCGCCGTTCTACACCCTCGGCCCACTGACCACCGACATCGCGCCGGGCTACGACCACATCACCTCCGGTATCGGTGCGGCGATGATCGGCTGGTTCGGTTGCGCCATGCTCTGCTACGTCACACCGAAGGAACACCTCGGCTTGCCGAACAAGGATGACGTGAAGACCGGGATCATCACCTACAAGATCGCCGCCCACGCGGCCGACCTTGCCAAGGGCCACCCGGGCGTGCAGATCCGTGACAACGCCTTGAGCAAGGCGCGTTTCGAGTTCCGCTGGGAAGACCAGTTCAACCTCGGCCTGGACCCGGACACTGCCCGCTCGTACCACGACGAAACCCTGCCGAAGGACTCGGCCAAGGTGGCGCATTTCTGCTCGATGTGCGGGCCGAAGTTCTGCTCGATGAAAATCACCCAGGAAGTGCGCGAGTACGCGGCCAACCAGCGCATTGAAGCGGTGGATGTCGACGTTGCCCAAGGTTTGGCGGAGCAGGCTGAGCGGTTCAAGAAGGAAGGTAGTCAGCTTTACAAGAAAGTGTGATGTGAGCCGAGGGGGCGGTGTTTTCACTGCCCTCATCGCGAGCAAGCTCGCTCCCACAGGGGATCTACTGTGGACACAAAAAACTGTGTGCACCTGTGATCCCTTGTGGGAGCGAGCTTGCTCGCGATAGCGGCCAAAAAAACAACAAATATTCCTCTGAGATAACAACCCTTGAACATCCAACCCAGCACCTACTCCCCTGACGCCGCGGTCCCCCTGGACAAGCGCGTGTTCGGCGCCCGCGATCTGTTTTCCCTGTGGTTTTCCCTCGGCATCGGCCTGATGGTCCTGCAAGTCGGCGCCTTGCTCGCGCCGGGCCTGGGCCTGAGCGGTTCGTTGCTGGCCATCTTCCTCGGCACGCTGGTGGGCGTCCTGCTGCTGGCGGCGGTCGGGGTGATCGGCAGTGACACTGGCCTGTCGGCCATGGCCGCCCTCAAGCTCAGCCTGGGCGGCAAGGGCGCGAGCGTGCCGGCGGTGTTGAACTTACTGCAATTGATCGGCTGGGGCTCGTTCGAAATCATCGTCATGCGTGACGCCGCCAGTTTGCTCGGCGCGCGGGCCTTCAGCGAAGGCAGCCTGGGTTCGAACCCGCTGCTGTGGACGCTGTTCTTCGGCGCCCTGGCGACCCTGCTCGCGGTGAGTGGGCCGTTGACCTTCGTGCGCAAGGTCCTGCGCAAGTGGGGCATCTGGTTACTGCTGGCGGCCTGCATCTGGTTGACCTGGAACCTGTTCGCCAAGGCTGACCTGGCCGCGTTGTGGGCCCAGGCGGGCGATGGTTCAATGCCGCTGGCGGTGGGGTTCGACATCGCCATTGCCATGCCGCTGTCGTGGTTGCCGCTGATCGCCGACTACTCACGCTTCGGCCAACGCGCCAAGAACGTCTTCGGCGGCACGGCCGTGGGTTTCTTCATCGGTAACTTCTGGCTGATGAGCCTGGGCGTGGCCTACACCCTGGCCTTCGCGCCGAGCGGTGAAGTCAACGCGTTGCTGCTGGCCCTGGCCGGTGCCGGGCTGGGCATTCCGTTACTGCTGATTCTGCTGGACGAGTCGGAAAACGCCTTCGCCGACATCCACTCGGCGGCAGTGTCCAGCGGCATGCTGTCGGGGTTGAAGGTCGAGCACCTGGCCTTGGCGATTGGCGTCATCTGCACCTTGATCGCCTGCTTCGCACCGTTGGCGCAATACCAGAACTTCCTGTTGCTGATCGGCTCGGTGTTTGCGCCGCTGTTCGGCGTGGTGCTGGTGGACCACTTCATCCTGCGCAAACGCAGCAGCCAAGTGGTGTCAGCCGCGTTGCGCTGGCCGGCCCTGTTGGCCTGGCTGGGTGGGGTGAGCACTTATCACTTGCTGGCCAACCTCTATCCGGATGTCGGTGCAACCCTGCCGTCGCTGATTCTGGCAGGGTTGCTGCAACTGCTGTTGGGTCGGGCTTTCAGCTACGGCCGGGGAACAGCTCGGGCTTGAGGATGCCATTGAGGCGCGGATAGGCGATCTTCAGTTCGATGTGGCCCAGGGCGTACGGCGCGATGGTGCTCACTTCGTACTTGAGGATCACCCCGCCGTAGGTCAGCGCCACGTGCGGGGTTTTCTGGAAGGACCACTGTTTCAGGAACTCGGGTTCCTGATCCAGCTTGGTGCTGATCAGCCAACTGTTGTGGGCGACTTGCGCGGCTTTCCAGAAGGCTTCTTCCTGGCCAGGCAGCAGCATGTCCGACAGGGTCAGCACCTTGTGCTGCTGGCGCGAATAGTTGATGAAGCCGCGCCCTGGCGTGCCATGGGCACCGCCGGTGTCCAGGTAGCTGGACAATTCGATGATCACCAGGCCGTCATGTTGCTCGCGTACCTTGGCCTGCAAATAGCTGCTGTTGCGCGGTGCGGCGTTGCGCAAGAACTGTTCGCGGTAGGCCGCCAGCGTCGGTGCCACCGGGGCGTCCGGAGTGCGGGTCATTTGCAGCAGGCGTTTTTCGACGATGCCGTCCAAGGCAGGCTCGGTGGGAAAGTGCAGGGTATCGATGTTCACCAATGGGCAGTCGGCGCTGGCGCAGCCAGGCTGCAATTGTTCCGAAGCGTCGCGGGTGGTCTCCAGCGGTGCGCGATAGTTGGGTTGGAACAGGCTTTGGCAAGCGCCCAGGGTCAGGGCAATGGCAGCCACGGAGGCGGTTTTGAAAAGCGACATGGGCGTCCTTCATGAAACACGGAAAGGCAAAAAGTTACCCGCTTCGACTGTCGGCAAGGCAATCAGTTCGCCACTAAGCTCATTAGAGTGATTTTCAGCGCAGCCGTCCATCCCGATCACCGGAAAGGGGCTGCATCAAAGGGTACGGGCGCGTTAGGATGGCGCGAAGCCGAGGTTGGAACCTCGTATTGATCCATTGCACACGAGGATTGTCATGACCGACTTCGCCAACGCCGCACCGAACACCGTGGACATCGTCAAGCGTGAAACCTGCTTCAAGGGTTTCTATAAGCTCGACCGCCTCGTCTTGCGCCACGAGTTGTTTGCCGGTGGCATGAGCCGTGAGATCAGTCGTGAACTGTTCGTGCGTCATGACGCGGTGTGCGTGCTGCCCTACGATCCGCAGCGCGATGAAGTGGTGCTGATCGAGCAGTTTCGCGTGGGGGCCATTGGCAAGACCACCAACCCCTGGCTGGTGGAACTGGTGGCCGGCCTGATCGACAAGGATGAACAACCGGAAGAAGTTGCTCATCGCGAAGCGCAGGAGGAAGCTGGGCTTGTCTTCGCTGCGCTTTGGCCGATGACTCAGTATTTTCCATCGCCAGGCGGCAGCAATGAATTCGTACATTTGTTCTTGGGGCGTTGCGACAGCACGGGGGCAGGCGGCCTGCATGGCCTTCTGGAAGAAGCCGAAGACATTCGGGTGAAGGTCTGGGCCTACGAAGATGCCTTGCAAGCCGTGCGCGACGGGCGTATCTGCAACGCGGCCAGCATCATTGCCTTGCAATGGCTGGCCTTGAATCGCGATGAAGTGAGGGGGCTATGGTCCTGAACAAGCTGCGCGACCGCTATCGCGTCGATCTGGTGGGGTTGCAGGCCGCCTGCGAGGCCAACTACGCCCGCCTGATGCGCTTGTTGCCGGACATGCGCAACGACCCGTTGCCGCGCCGCATCGCCGTGACCCACGGCGACCAGATGCTCGGCGTGCTGGCCCTGGAAGTGCTGCAGACCTGTCCCTACACCACCACCTTGCAGGTGCGCCAGGAACACAGCTTGCCCTGGTTGCCGGTGCCACAGCTGGAGGTTCAGGTCTATCACGATGCACGCATGGCCGAAGTCGTCAGCGCCGAGCATGCACGACGCTTTCGTGGCATCTATCCTTATCCCAATGCCTCGATGCACCAGCCGGATGAAAAGGCCCAGTTGAACCTGTTCCTGGGCGAGTGGCTGAGTCATTGCCTGGCGCTGGGCCACGAGTTCGAAGTCGTTCGGTAGTTGTGAACCGGTTCCGGTTCGCGGGTTTCCCCTTTCGATCGTCCCCCAGCATAATTGCGGCTTCATGCAACGGCGTGATTGCGCCTGGGAGAGAGCGATTTGCCGAGCGTATCCAGCTTGACCACTGCCGACGCGGCGTTGTTGGTCCAACTGTCCGATAGCCATTTGTTCGCCGAGGCCGATGCCTCGTTGCTGGGCATGAATACCCGTGACAGTTTGCGGGCGGTCATCGATCTGGTGCTCAAGCAGCAGCCGGACATTGACCTGATGCTCGCCACGGGGGATCTGTCCCAGGACGGCACGCTGGAGTCCTACGCGGCGTTTCGCCAGTTGACTGCACGAATCGATGCGCCAGCGCGGTGGATTCCCGGTAACCATGATGAGCCGCGGGTGATGCTCGAGGCGGCGGTCAAGAGTGCGTTGCTCGATCCGGTGGTGGACATCGGCAATTGGCGGGTGACGATGCTGGACTCGGCCGTGCCGGGTTCGGTGCCGGGTTTTTTGGCCGAGGAGCAGTTGATTCTGTTGGCCAATGCGCTGAGCGAGGCGCCGGAGCGGCATCATCTGGTGTGTCTGCACCATCATCCTGTTTCGATTGGGTGTGCGTGGATGGAGCCGATTGGGTTGCGTAATCCGGAGGCTTTGTTTGCGGTGTTGGATCGGTTTCCACAGGTGCGGGCGGTGCTCTGGGGGCACGTGCATCAGGAGGTCGATCGGGTGCGCGAGGGGGTTCGTTTGTTGGCTTCGCCTTCGACTTGTATTCAGTTTGAGCCGGGGAGTGAGGATTTTGCGGTGGGCGCGCAGGCGCCGGGGTATCGGTGGTTGCGGCTTTGGCCGGATGGGCGGTTGGAGACGGGGGTTGAGCGAGTGGTTGGGTTTGCGTTTACCCCTGACTATGAGTCCAAAGGGTACTGAGTTTGGCCCAACTGTGGGAGCGAGCTTGCTCGCGATGGCGGTCTGATTGAGTACATATCCATTGCTGCGGTAACGGCTGCTGACGGTTCCGCTCTTACAGCGGGTCACTTTTGGCAAACGCCCCAAAAGTAACCAAAAGGTCTTTGCCCCACCACTCGGCACCTCGCCTAGGCTCGGTGTGCCCTCACTCCGGCATTACTCCGTGGGCCGCCGCGAAGGGCCATCCATGGCCCAGCGCGGCTACCTCGGCATCCATGCCGAGGTGCCCACTGCGCAATACCTGCGTTCGGCCAGCGTGGTCAACGGGGCCCCCAGATCAAAAGCCCGCCGAGGCGGCCTTATAGCCGGCCTGGCTCTTGCGGGGGGTGTACACCCATCAGACTTGTTTGAGCTGGACCTGTGGGAGCAAAGCTTGCTCGCGAGGCGGCCTGATAGCCGGCCTGGCTCTTGCGGGGGTGTACACCTATCAGACTTGTTTGAGCTGGACCTGTGGGAGCAAAGCTTGCTCGCGAGGCGGCCTGATAGCCGACCTGCTCTTGCAGGTGTACTCAGTCCAATTGTGGGAGCGAGCCTGCTCGCGAAGGCGGCGGTACATTCAGCATTGATGCAAGCAGACCTACCGCCATCGCGAGCAAGCTCGGCTCCCACCGGGATCGGCGGTGGACACTGACCTTATAAACGACCAAAAACCTGTGTGGGAGCGAGCTTGCTCGCGATGGCGGCCTTACAGCCGACCAAGCTTTGTGGGAATGGTCGGACACACTTTCTGATTCAAGTAGATTTTTCCGACGAGCCCTGGCGGTTGCCGGGTGGGAAGGGCTGTCGGTAACCTTTTTCCGTCGCTGAAAATTCAGCGGTCGGGCCTGGAAACCCGATAAGTGAGCATGCAACAGCGCGCCACATGAGATACTGCATCGCTTTTTTTGCGTGTGCAGTTCTGCGTTATGGCGGCTGTGCGCGGGAGACTTTCGAGTCTGCCGGGTTTGCTCCTTCCGGTTTTCCAGCCCGCGCATAGCTGCCACCTTCTCGCCTGGAAACGGGAAATGGCGGTTCCACTACACAACAGGAGCTGCATCATGTTCAAAGCCACACCCAATCCCCCCGAAACCGATTCCCAAAAGCACGATGAAGCCGCCAAGCGCGCCCTCGATTATTATCTCGACCCCAAGCCTCAAGCCAAAAAGACACAACCCTCAAGCCAGCTGTTCTTTGTCGCGGAAAGCGCAGACACCGAAACTCTCCTAGCCAACCTCAGCGAAACCCTGGCCTCCGCCAGCGCCATGCTTGGCGACCTAACCTTTGACCTGGAAGGCTCGCGTCGGCATTTCGCCCTGGGGATCCAGCAGATGGTCGAGCTCAGTGAGCTATTGGCGAACCGGGCGTTGGACATCGTCGATCCGCGCTAACACCGAGCGGAAGCAATGTGTGGGGCACTCATCTCCTTGGGTTGCGAAGCACCCCCAAAAACTGCCGGTTGCCACAAACCTAATGTTGGAACGAAAAGGCAAGCTTATAGCCGACCTGTCTCTGGCGGCTGTACTTCTAGCCGGAATCCAACTGTGGGAGCGAGCTTGCTCGCGAAGACGGCGGCACATCCAACGCTCATGCAAGCTGTTCCACCGCCATCGCGAGCAAGCTAGCTCCCACAGGGGAAACGCGATCACCCTAAACCAGGCCGGCTATCAGGCCGCCTCGCGGAGGACGTTGATCTCGGCGCCCCGTTAACCACGCTGGCCGAACGCAGGCATTGCGCAG